>NZ_JBUEGC010000003.1:0-227281 GCF_054963655.1 Streptomyces sp. HSS9-12
AGCGGCACTAGCCGCGGCTGCCGGCCTTGGGGCGCTCGGGAAGGTGGTGTGCGCGGGCGCCGATCGCCGTGGCGCCGTTGATCCCGGGCGGTACGACCACGGGTTCCTGGAGGACGTCCTCCTGGGCGGTGTCCTGGCGCTGTCGGTAGCGCGGCGGCACGAGGGACTGCGCCCACAGCGGCGCCCGCGGCGAGAAGCGCGGCAGCAGCAGCAGCACCAGTCCGGCCGCACTGAGCACCACGATCACCAGGACGAACCACACGCTGGCCGAGTTCACCGAGTACGCCACCGCGCCGAAGGCGATCAGCGCCGACCAGAAGTACATGATCAGGACCGCGCGGCTGTGCGAGTGGCCGATCTCCAGCAGCCGGTGGTGCAGATGGCCGCGGTCGGCGACGAACGGCGACTGGCCCTTCCAGGTGCGCCGGACGATGGCCAGCACCAGGTCAGCGACCGGGACCAGCAGCACTGTCAGCGGCAGCAACAGCGGGATGTAGACCGGCACGGTCGTATGCACCGCCGCCCGCTCCGACCCGGTGAACAGCTTGAGCGCGTCCGGGTCCACCTGGCCCGTGATGGAGATCGCACCCGCGGCCAGCACCAGGCCGATCAGCATCGACCCCGTATCGCCCATGAAGATCCGCGCCGGGTGCATGTTGTGCGGCAGAAAGCCCAGGCACATGCCCATCAGGATCGCCGCGAACAGCGTCGCCGGAGCCGCCGCCTCCAGCCCGTAGCCGAACCACATCCGGTAGGCGTACATGAAGAACGCCGCCGCCGCGATGCAGACCATACCGGCCGCCAGGCCGTCCAGGCCGTCCACGAAGTTCACGGCATTGATGGTGATGACGACCAGCGCGACGGTGAGCAGGGTGCCCTGCATCGGCGTGAGCGCGACCGAGCCCACACCCGGAACCGGGATCCACAGGATCGTCAGACCCTGCAGCACCATGACACCCGCGGCGATCATCTGGCCACCCAGCTTGACCAGGGCGTCCACGCCCCACTTGTCGTCCAGCACCCCGAGCAGCCAGATCAGCGCGGCGCCGGACAGCAGCGCTCGCGGCTCGTTCGACATCTCATAGACGCTCTTGATGTTCTCCAGATGGGCCGCCACCAGCAGGCCCGCGCACAGGCCCGCGAACATGGCGATACCGCCGAGCCGCGGCGTCGGTTCGCGGTGCACGTCACGCGCCCGGATCTCCGGCATCGCTCCTGCGGCGATGGCGAACTTCCGAACCGGGCCGGTCAGCAGATAGGTGACGGCGGCCGCAACGCACAGCGTCAGCAGGTATTCACGCACAAGCTGCCCCAGAGGTTTCGCTGGCCATCTCAGCCCTACACCCTATGCGCCTCAGCTGAGTGCGGGTGCACATGGACTAGGACTCACACGGGTGCGCAGATGGTTGCACAGACCGCGCCTGCCCGCTCTTACCGCGTCGGATACGGCGGGAACCGGCCGGCCAGTTCCGTGGCCGCCGCCCGGGCACCCGCATCGCCGCGCAGCGCCGCGCCCAGCACGGCCGCGATGCGTGTCATCTCCGTCTCCCCCATGCCCTGCGTGGTCACCGCCGCGCTGCCCAGCCGGATGCCGGTGGTGGCCGCCGGCGGTGCGTTGCCGTGCGGCAGGCGGCAGGTGTCCAGCACGATCCGGGCGGCGGCGCAGCGACCGCGTGCCGTACGGCCGTCCAGGCCCAGCGGCGCGACATCCGCGGTGATCAGGTGGGTGTCGGTGCCGCCGGTGGTGATGGTCAGGCCCTCCGCGGCGAGGCCGTCGGCGAGCGCCCGCGCGTTGGTGACGACTTGGCGGACGTACGCGCTGAAGGCGGGCGTCGATGCCTCTTCGAAGGCGACGGCCTTCGCCGCGATGGTGTGCATCTGGGCGCCGCCCTGAGTGAAGGGGAAGACCGCCCGGTCGATGCGTTCGGCGAGGTCGGCGCCGCACAGGATGACCCCGCCGCGCGGGCCGCGCAGCACTTTGTGGGTGGTGGCGCACACCACATGGGCGTACGGCACCGGGTTGGGCGCCGCTCCCCCGGCGATGAGCCCGAGCGGGTGCGCCGCATCGGCGATGAGGTACGCGCCGACGTCGTCGGCGATCTCCCGGAACGTGGAGTAGTCGAGGTGCCGGTGGTAGGAGATGGAGCCGCAGACGATCGCCTTGGGGCGGTGCTTGCGGGCCAGTGCGCGTACCCGGCCGTAGTCGATCAGGCCTGTACGCCGGTGGACTCCGTAGCCGACGAAATTGAACCAGCGGCCGGAGAAGTTCGCGGGGGAGCCATGGGTGAGGTGCCCTCCCTGCGGCAGCGCCATGGCCAGCACGGTGTCGCCGGGCCGCAGCAGGGCGGCGTAGGCCGCGAGGACGGCCGAGGAACCGGAGTGCGGCTGGACATTGGCGTGCTCGGCGCCGAAGAGGGCGGCGGCCCGCTCGGCGGCGATCCGTTCGGCGAGGTCGACCAGCTCGCAGCCACCGTGGTGGCGGGCGCCCGGATAGCCCTCGGCGTACTTGTTCGCCAGCGGAGACCCGAGCGCGGCCAGAACGGCCGGGGAGGTGAAGTTCTCCGCCGCGATCAGCTGGAGACCGGCGGACTGCCGGTCCAGCTCGGCGAGCAGCAGCCCGGCGATCTCGGGGTCCTCCCGGCGCAGGGCGTCGAAGTCCGGCCCCCAGTGACGCCTGCCTTCGGGCGCCGCGCCCGCTCCATGTCCTTCGGCGGCCGGGCGTGGGGCTGCGCCCCGGCTGGCTTCCGTGGTGACCGGCATCGCTGGCTCCGGGCCTGGGAGAGGGTTGGTTCCCGCGTCTCACCCAATGTAGGCCTGGACCCCGCCGGTGCGCGCTGTGTGTCTTCCGGGGCGGGGAGCCCAGCGCGAGTGAGCCGAACGCCGTTACTTCCGGGTCGGGACGCCCGTGAGCGCCGTGACGACCGGGTCGAGGGCCTGGTGGATCTCGTCGCCGATGCTGCGGAAGAACGTAATGGGCGCGCCGTACGGGTCGTACACCTCGTCGGCCTCGGCGCTGGGCGCCAGCAGCCAGCCGCGCAGTGCGGCGGCGGCCCGTACCAGGGCGCGGGCGCGCTGTACCAGGGCGCCTTCGGGCTCCGGATCGGGCAGGGTCGCCGGGTCTATGGCCCGTACCAGCCGGGTGAACTCCTTCAGCGTGAACGTCCGCAGACCCGCCGAGTGGCCCATGGAGATCACCTGGGCGCGGTGGTCGCGAGTGGCGGTGAGGACGAGGTCCGCGCGGATGACGTGCTCATCCAGCAGTTCGCGGCCGACGAACCCGGCCGGGTCGGCGCCGTAGTCGGCGAGCACGGTCGCCGCATGGGCCTCCATGGGCGCGCCTTCGTGCCCCCAGGTACCGGCGCTCTCCACGATCACGCCCGCGGCCCCGGCATGGCCGAGGCGGGCCACCAGGGCATGGCGGGTCAGCCGCTCGGTGATCGGCGAGCGGCAGACGTTGCCGGTGCTGACGTGGAGGATGCGGAAGGTGTCGTTGGTGGTGTCTTCCCCAGCCGGGGCTGGGTGGTGTCCCCCGCTGGTCCCCGCTATGCCACGCCCCTCAGGGGCTGTCAATTGGCCACCTCGAGGTCGGGTACGACCTGCCGCAGCTGCTCGGCGCTGAGCGCGCCCGCGCGCAGCAGCACCGGCGCCTTGCCCGTGACGTCGACGATGGAGGACGGCACCGCGGCCGGGGTGGGGCCGCCGTCGAGGTAGACGGAGACGGAGTCGCCGAGCATGTCCTGCGCGGCGTCGCAGTCCTGCGGGGACGGGTGTCCCGTGAGGTTGGCGCTGGAGACGGCCATCGGCCCGACCTCGGTCAGCAGCTCGATGGCGACCGGGTGCAGCGGCATCCGTACGGCGACGGTCCCACGGGTCTCCCCCAGGTCCCACTGGAGCGACGGCTGGTGCTTGGCGACGAGGGTCAGCGCGCCGGGCCAGAAGGCGTCGACCAGCTCCCATGCCTGCTCGGAGAAGTCGGTGACCAGGCCGTGCAGGGTGTTCGGGGAGCCGACGAGGACGGGCGAGGGCATGGACCGGCCGCGGCCCTTGGCCTGCAGCAGGTCGCCGACGGCCTCGGCGTTGAACGCGTCCGCGCCGATCCCGTAGACGGTGTCGGTGGGCAGGACGACCAGCTCGCCACGGCGGACGGCGGCCGCGGCCTCGCGCAGGCCGGTGGTGCGGTCGGTCGCGTCGGTGCAGTCGTAACGCCGTGCCATTTAGCTGGCCTCCCTTGGCCGTGGCTCCTGCTGGGTCGTTGGTCGGTTGGCCGCGGGTGCGGCCGGGGTCGCGGTCACGGGGTCGCCCGGCGGGCTGTCGCGAACCGCGGCCGGTTGTTCAGGTCGGGGTGGTCCGCCGCGTCGGCCCAGCCCCGCTCCTCGGTGAAGATCCACGGGACCTGGCCGCCCTGGGTGTCGGCGTGCTCGATGACGACGACGCCCCCGGGGCGCAGCAGCCGGTGCGCGGTGCGCTCGAGGCCGCGGATCGTATCGAGTCCGTCCTCGCCGGAGAAGAGCGCGAGCTGGGGGTCGTGGTCGCGGGCTTCCGGGGCGACGTACTCCCACTCGGTGAGCGGGATGTACGGGGGGTTGGAGACCACGAGGTCGACCTGGCCGTCCAGTTCGGGAAGCGCGGTCAGCGCGTTCCCGTGGTGGAGAACGACGCGGGACCCCTCGACGTTCTTGCGCGCCCACTCCAGGGCGCGCTCGTCCAGCTCGACGGCGTGCACGCGGGAGCGCGGCACCTCCTGGGCGAGGGCCAGGGCGATGGCGCCCGAGCCGGTGCACAGGTCGACGATCAGCGGCTCGACGACGTCCATGGCCCGTACCGCGTCTATGGCCCAGCCGACGACCGACTCGGTCTCCGGGCGGGGCACGAACACACCAGGGCCGACCTGCAGCTCCAGATACCGGAAGAAGGCGCGGCCGGTGATGTGCTGCAGGGGTTCGCGGGCCTCGCGGCGGGCGACGGCCTCCCAGTAGCGGGCGTCGAAGTCGGCGTCGGCGACCGTGTGCAGCTCACCCCGCTTGACGCCGTGCACGAACGCCGCGAGCTCCTCCGCGTCAAAGCGCGGCGAGGGCACGCCGGCATCGGCCAGCCGCCGGGTGGCCTGGGCCACCTCCGCGAGAAGCAGAGATCGGGGGTACGCGGGGCGCTCCCCGGGAGATTGCTGCACCGATCCTCCAGCCGGTCCCGTCGTACGAAGGTTTAGTTCGCGGCCGCCAGCTTGGCGGCGGCATCGGCGTCGACGCAGGCCTGGATCACCGGGTCCAGCTCGCCGTCCAGCACCTGGTCCAGGTTGTACGCCTTGAACCCGACACGGTGGTCGGAGATGCGGTTCTCCGGGAAGTTGTAGGTGCGGATGCGCTCGGAGCGGTCGACGGTGCGGACCTGGCTGCGCCGGGCGTCCGACGCCTCCTTCTCGGCCTCCTCCTGGGCCGCCGCGAGCAGCCGGGCGCGCAGGATGCGCAGCGCCTGCTCCTTGTTCTGCAACTGGCTCTTCTCGTTCTGGCAGGAGACGACGATGCCGGTGGGGAGGTGGGTGATACGCACCGCGGAGTCGGTGGTGTTGACCGACTGGCCGCCCGGACCGGAGGAGCGGTAGACATCGATGCGCAGGTCGTTCGCGTTGATCTCGACATCGACGTCCTCTGCCTCGGGGAGGACGAGGACACCGGCGGCGGAGGTGTGGATACGGCCCTGCGACTCGGTGGCGGGGACCCGCTGGACGCGGTGCACGCCGCCTTCGTACTTCAGCCGGGCCCACACGCCCTGGCCGGGCTCGGCGGTGGCGTTGCCCTTCATCTTGACCGCCACCTGGACGTCCTTGTAGCCGCCGAGGTCGGACTCGTTGGCCTCAAGGATCTCGGTCTTCCAGTTCTGCCGCTCCGCGTACCGCAGGTACATGCGCAGCAGGTCGCCCGCGAACAGCGCGGACTCGTCGCCGCCCTCGCCGGCCTTGATCTCGAGGATGACGTCCTTGTCGTCGCTGGGGTCGCGGGGGACGAGCAGCAGCCGCAGCTTGTCGGTCAGCTCCTCGCGGTGCCGCTCGAGCTCCTTGACCTCGGCCGCGAAGTCGGGGTCGTCGGCGCTGAGTTCGCGTGCCGTCTCGATGTCGTCCCCGGCCTGCCTCCAGGCGCGGTAGGTGGCGACGATCGGGGTCAGCTCGGCGTACCGCTTGTTCAGCCGACGGGCGTTCGTCTGGTCGGCGTGGACCGCGGGGTCGGCGAGCTGCTTCTCGAGGTCGGCGTGCTCGCCGATCAGTTCTTCGACCGCCTCGAACATCAGGGGCTCATCTCCATCGGTGCGTGGGTGCGCACGGGCCGCGCACGGGCCCGCAGGACGACAAAACGCCGGTCCGGCCACCCCTGGGGCGGGGCGACCGAGGACCGGCGCGTGCGGGTCGCTACTTCTTGGCGGACCCGGCCTTCTTGCCGAAGCGGGCCTCGAAGCGGGCCACACGGCCACCGGTGTCGAGGATCTTCTGCTTGCCCGTGTAGAACGGGTGGCACGCGGAGCACACGTCGGCACGGATGGTGCCCTCGGTCACGGTGCTACGGGTGGTGAACGAGTTTCCGCAGGTGCAGCTCACCTGGGTCTCGACGTACTCCGGGTGGATGTCGCGCTTCACTGGGTTCTCCTAGGTTCGGGAGGGCGCCGGGTCGCACGAGCGGGCTTGCTCGTACGTGAACCGGGGCCGACGTACCAGTCTGCCAGCACTGGCCGCATCACCCAAAACCGGGGGACGGCCCGATCTATTCCGGGCCCGGCGCAGGGACCGGCAGCCCTGTTCAGGGGCTCTTGATCAGGCCGGAGGCGGCGGTGGGTCCGCTGACGGTGCCCTTGGTCGCGGAGGGCGGGACCGGCCGGTCGTGGCGCAGGGCGTCCCAGACCTGGCGGGACTGCTGCTCGACGGGTACCACGCGGTAGGGGTCGATGGCGTCGTAGCGCACCGGCAGGGTCAGCATGCCGATGTTCCGGGTCTGCAGGCCCCGCAGTCCGCCGGCGAAGCCGATCAGCTTGTTGACGCCGGCCAGCTCGGAGTCGGTGGTGACGCTGCGGGTCGCGGTGTCGGCGAGACCGTAGAGCTTGCCCGGGTCGTCGAAGAGATCGATGTCCTGGACGCGGTGGAGCAGCGCCCGCAGGAAGGCCTGCTGAAGCTGTATTCGGCCCAGGTCGCTGCCGTCGCCGACAGCGTGCCGGGTCCGTACCAGGCCGAGGGACTGCTCGCCGGTGAGGATGTGGGTGCCGGGCGCCAGACTCAGGTGGCTGTCACGGTCCTTGATCGGCTTGCTGGTGGTGACCTCGACGCCGCCCAGCTTGTCGACGAGCTTCTTGAAGCCGGTGAAGTCGACCTCGAGGTAGTGATCCATGCGGATGCCGGACATCGCCTCGACGGTCTTCACGGTGCAGGCCGGGCCGCCGACCTGGTACGAGGCGTTGAACATCGCACGCCGCGCGGCGGGGGCGGTGCCACGGCCGTCGCTGCGGGTGCAGGCGGGGCGGCTGACCAGGGTGTCGCGCGGGATGCTGACGACCGTCGCCGTGCGCCGCCCCTGGTAGACGTGCAGGAGCATCGCGGTGTCCGAGCGGGCGCCGGCCCGGGCGTTGCCGTACTTGCCGTTGGCGCCGCCGCGTGAGTCGGAGCCGAGGACGAGGATGTCCTGCGAGCCGTCGTCGACGTTCCGGGGCCGTTCGGTGCCCAGGGTGGTGCTGATGTCGACCCGTTTCAGGTTGCCGATAAGCCGGGAGTAGGCGTATCCCAGGCCGGCTCCCGCGAGCAGCACGAGGACGGTGAACACCCAGAGGCTGATCTTCAGTGCCGTACGGCCGCGGCCAGGGGGCTTCCGCCGCCCTGTGGCGGGTCTTGTGCTGCCCGGTCGTGAGCCGCGCGGGCTGGTGCTCGGGTCCGCCATGTGGTCTCAGTCCTCGCTGTCCGGCTGTCTCTGCCGACTCGGTCAGATACGAGGTCGCCACTCGAACGGGTGACATCATGGGGCAGAAGGTAAACATGGGGCCCACGAGGATTTTCCAGGCGAAGGTCCTCGTGGGCTCCACAGCCGGTCAGCACCTAAGAACGGGCCTGACCTGTGGTTTTCAGCTGAAGATGTGGTACTGGCCGAAGCCGGTTCCGATCTTGATGCGAGCGGCGAAGATCTCCGAGGAGGCCTTGCCGGTGCCCGGGTAGAGGTAGAGCGTCCCGGCGCTGTCCCGGGCGACGAAGTCGGTCTCGCCGTCACCGGTCACATCACCGGGCGCGGCGAAGGCGTTGTACGAGCTCCAGTCGCGGACGTGGATCGGGGACGCGAAGGGCGCGGACGCCTTGCCGGTGCCCCCCAGCGGATAGACCGCTCCCCCGCTGCCGCGGGCGATGAGGTCCGGCTTGCCGTCGCCGGTGAAGTCGCCCTTGCCGCGCAGGGAGTTCGCCTTGCCGTTGCGGCTCAGATCGGTGAAGACCTCGTAGGTGCCCGAGACATTGCAGGCCTGCGTGCCGTTGTCGATGCCCCAGGAGACGATGCCGGCGACCGTGCCGCCGACCACCAGCGGACCGCGCGCAGGAGCGGCCTTCGGCGAGCGCGACCGTACAAGCAACAGGGCCTCCCCGTCACCGGGGAGGCCCTGTTCAGCGGACTTGCGGCTCAGTCCCCGTTCGGCATCGGAGTCGTCTTCTGGATCTGCATCAGGAACTCGGCGTTGCTCTTGGTCTGCTTCATCTTGTCCAACAGCAGCTCGATGGCCTGCTGCTGGTCCAGAGCGTGCAGCACCCGGCGGAGCTTCCAGACGATGTTCAGCTCATCGCTGCCGAGCAGGATCTCCTCCTTGCGGGTGCTGGACGCGTCCACGTCCACCGCGGGGAAGATCCGCTTGTCGGCGAGCTTCCGGTCGAGCTTGAGCTCCATGTTGCCGGTGCCCTTGAACTCCTCGAAGATCACCTCGTCCATGCGCGAGCCGGTCTCGACCAGGGCGGTGGCCAGGATGGTCAGCGAGCCGCCGTCCTCGATATTGCGCGCCGCGCCGAAGAACTTCTTCGGCGGGTAGAGCGCTGTCGAGTCGACACCACCGGACAGGATGCGGCCCGAGGCAGGCGCCGCGAGGTTGTACGCGCGGCCCAGACGGGTGATCGAGTCCAGCAGGACCACCACGTCGTGACCCAGCTCGACGAGGCGCTTGGCGCGCTCGATGGCCAGCTCGGCGACGGTGGTGTGGTCCTCGGCGGGGCGGTCGAAGGTCGAGGAGATGACCTCGCCCTTGACCGACCGCTGCATGTCGGTGACCTCTTCCGGACGCTCGTCGACGAGGACGACCATCAGGTGGCACTCGGGGTTGTTGTGGGTGATCGCATTGGCGATTGCCTGCATGACCATCGTCTTGCCGGCCTTCGGCGGCGAGACGATCAGACCACGCTGGCCCTTGCCGATCGGCGCGACCATGTCGATGATCCGGGTGGTCAGCCCGCCCGGCTCGTTCTCCAGGCGCAGCCGCTCCTGCGGGTACAGCGGGGTCAGCTTGCCGAACTCCGGGCGGCCACGGCCGTTTTCGGGCGCCATGCCGTTCACCGAGTCCAGCCGGACCAGGGCGTTGAACTTCTCGCGGCGCTCGCCCTCGCGCGGCTGGCGAACCGCGCCGGTGACGTGGTCGCCCTTGCGCAGGCCGTTCTTACGGACCTGGGCGAGCGAGACGTACACGTCGTTCGGGCCCGGCAGGTAGCCGGAGGTCCGGATGAACGCGTAGTTGTCGAGGATGTCGAGGATGCCCGCGACGGGGATCAGCACGTCGTCCTCGGCGATCTGCGGCTCAGTGCCGAACTCGTCGCGGCCACGGCGGCCACGGCGGTCGCGGTAGCGGCCCCGGCGGCCACGGCGGCCGCCCTCGAAGTCGTCGCCGTCGTCCTGCTGGCCGCGGCCCTCGCGCTGCTGGCGGCCGCCGCCGCCCTGCCCGCCGTCGTCACCCTTGCCACGGCGGTCGCGCTGGCCACCACGCTCACGGCGGTCGCCCTTCTGGCCCTGGCCACGGTCCTGGCGCTCGCCGCCCTTGCCGCGGCCCTCGGCGCCCTCCTGTGCGGCGGACTCAGCCTTGACCTCGGTCTTGACGTCGGCCTTTGCCTCGACCTTGGTGTCGCCCGCGGCCTCGGTGACGGTCTCGGGGCTCCCCGCCGCCGCGACGGCCCGGCGCCGGCGGCGCTCGCCGGCCGGCTGGTCGTCGCTGGCCGGTTGGCCGGGGATATCGATCTGCTGCTGGCGCTGCTCGCCGGTCTGCTCGGCCGGCTTCTCCGCGGCCTTCTCGGCGCCCTCGGGCTCACCCGTACGGGTCCGAGAGGTGGTGCGGCGCTTCGGCTTGGCCTCGGCCTCGGCGGCCGGTGCCTCGGAGGTCTTGGCGCCCCCGCCGGCGGCGGCCTGCTTCTCCTTGATGACCTCGATCAGCTGGCTCTTGCGCATCCGCGCGGTGCCCCTGATGCCAAGGCCGGAGGCGACCTGCTGCAGCTCGGCGAGGACCATGCCCTCGAGGCCGGTGCCGGAGCGGCGTCGCCGCGAGGTACCAGTGGCAGCACCGGTGGCAGGCGCGGCGGGAGCGTCCGTGGCGGGCGCGGAGGCAGCTCCGACGTTGTTGTCGGCAGTCACGCCCATCAGATCGGTGGTGTCGCTCACGAAGGGTCCTTCCCTGGAGCGGGCGTCGGCCTGTCTGGCTCGGCGACCGGTTGTGCTGTCCGGCTGCGGTCTTGCGGACCGGGCCGGGGCGGTGGTCCGCCGGTTGCGGCGGAGAGATCACTTGATTGATTACGGCGAGGGGAGATGGTGTTTCCCCCAGCTAGCTCCCCCAGCTACCGCTGGGAGTGCCCCCTGGAGGTGCCCCAGGTCCGTCACGCCGATTTCCGGAGCGTGCTCAATACTGCTCAGGCAGGCTGCACAGGCAGTTCGGAAGGCTTCCGGAAGAGATATGGTCCCGAACGGGACGCGGCACACCGCACCAGGTAGGTGTCGGGTGCGTACTTGAGGTTAACACTACCGGATCCAACAAACATTCCCCCTCTCCAAGACCGGCAATCGAGTGTCAGGCAGCGAGCGGCAGGACGCTCGCCCCCGCTGTGTCGAGGGCCAGCCGGTTCGCCGCCCAGCCTTCGCCCGCCAGCTGTGCGACCTTGTCGGCCGCACCGTCCTCGGCCAGCGCCAGCACCGTCGGGCCCGCACCGGAGATGACCGCCGGGACACCGTCCGCACGCAGCCGGTGCACCAGCTCCACACTCTCGGGCATCGCGGGAGCACGGTACTCCTGGTGCAACCGGTCCTCGGTCGCGGCCAGCAGCAGCTCGGGGCGCCTGGTCAGCGCCTCGACGAGCAGAGCCGCGCGGCCTGCGTTCATGGCGGCGTCCACATGGGGGACCGTACGCGGCAACAGCCCGCGCGCGGTCTCGGTGAGCACCGGCTTGGAGGGTACGAAGACCACCGGAACGATGGAATGCGACGGCTCCATCCTGATGGCGCGCGCCGCGCCGGACTCGGTCCAGGCAAGCGTGAAGCCGCCGAGCAGACAGGCGGCGACGTTGTCGGGGTGGCCCTCGATCTCGGTGGCCAGCTCCAGAAGGGCGGTGTCGTCGAGCTTCTCGGCCCCACCTATGGTCACCGCCCGGGCGGCGACCAGCCCAGCGCAGATGGCGGCGGAGGAGGAGCCCAGGCCCCGGCCGTGCGGGATCCGGTTGGCGCAGACCACCTCAAGGCCGCGCGGCTGCCCGCCGAGCACGTCGAACGCGGTGCGCAGGGACCGTACGAGCAGATGGCTCTCGTCCCGCGGCAGGTTCTCGGCTCCCTCACCCGCGATGTCGATGTGCAGGCCGCTGTCGGCGACCCGGACGACGACATCGTCGTACAGCCCAAGGCTCAGCCCCAGGGCATCGAAGCCAGGGCCGAGGTTGGCGCTGGTCGCGGGCACGCGCACCCGGACGGCGGCGGCTCGGAATGCGGGACCGGCCATCGCTCGATGACTCTCCTTGGTGTGGATTTCGAGAAACTGCCCCAGGGCCCGGCGGCAGCCGCGCGAACGTGGCGGAAAACTGCGGCGGGGCGGGGTTCGGCTGCCAGCCTATCGAAGGAAGGTTCTGTCGCGACATAGGGCGCACGGGAGGCGCACGATGCGTGTCGCGTGCCTTCCCGTGCTTCCCTTTTTCTCGGGGCCTCCCCCTGGGGCGCGTTTCTCGAGGCCTCCCCCTGGGGCGCACCTGGGGGGACTACCGCTGGGAGGTGCCCCCATCTTTCGACACCGGCGCGCCCTGTGGCCCGCTCACTGTCGCTTCCGCGCGCACGAGTGGCTTTACGCCAGGCCCAGGCGCTCCGCGGCCGCGGCGGCGTCGACCGGTACGGTGACGGGCTGCGGCGCACCGGCCACCGCCCAGTCCGGGTCCTTGAGACCGTTTCCGGTCACCGTGCAGACGATGCGCTGACCCGGGTCGACCAGCCCCTGCTCGGCGGCGTGCAGCAGACCGGCGACGCTCGCGGCGGAGGCGGGCTCGACGAAGACGCCCTCCTGCGCGGCCAACAGGCGGTAGGCGGCCAGGATCTGACGGTCGGTCACGGCGTCGATGAGACCGCCGGACTCGTCCCGTGCCTGCTCGGCGAACTGCCAGGAAGCCGGGTTGCCGATGCGGATCGCGGTGGCGATGGTGCTCGGGTCCTTGACCACCTCGCCGCGCACGATCGGAGCGGAGCCGGCGGCCTGGAAGCCCCACATGCGGGGCCGCCGCGTGGCCATGCCGTCCGCGGCGTACTCGCGGTAACCCCGCCAGTACGCCGTGATGTTGCCGGCGTTCCCGACGGGCAGGATGTGGATGTCCGGGGCGTCGCCCAGCATGTCCACGATCTCGAACGCCGCGGTCTTCTGTCCCTCGATACGCACCGGGTTGACCGAGTTGACCAGCGCCACCGGGTAGTTGTCGGACAGGCCGCGGGCGAGCGTGAGGCAGTCGTCGAAGTTGCCGTCGACCTGCAGGATGCGCGCGCCGTGCACCAGCGCCTGGCCCATCTTGCCCAGCGCGATCTTGCCCTGCGGCACCAGGACGGCGCTGACCATCCCGGCCCGTACGGCGTAGGCGGCGGCCGAGGCGGAGGTGTTGCCGGTGGAGGCGCAGATGACGGCCTTGGCCCCCTCCTCCTTCGCCTTGGAGATGGCCACGGTCATACCGCGGTCCTTGAAGGACCCGGTGGGGTTCGCACCCTCGACCTTGAGATGAACGTCACAGCCGGTGCGCTCGGAGAGCACCTGCGCGGGAACCAGCGGGGTGCCGCCCTCGCGGAGGGTGACGACCGGGGTCGTCTCACTGACCGGGAGCCGGTCGCGGTACTCCTCGATGATGCCGCGCCACTGGTGAGTGCCGGACATTCGAGGGCTGGCGATTGCGTTCATTGGTTTCCTTTACTCCCCTTCGACCCGCATGATGCTCGCAACGTCCCGCACGGTGTCCAGCTTCCGCAGTGCCTCCACGGTCGCCGAGAGGGCGGCGTCGGGGGCCCGGTGGGTGACGACGACGAGGGACGCCTCGCCGCCCTCCCTCCCCCGGCTACCGCCGGGAGGTGCCCCCAGCCCACCGCCACCCTCAACGGAGGCGCTTACGGCGCCGCTGAAGTGATCCTTGGCCTGCTGGCGGACGGTGTCGATGGACACTCCGTGCCCGGCGAAGACCGTGGCGACCTGGGCCAGGACGCCCGGCTTGTCGGCGACGTCGAGGCTGATGTGGTAGCGCGTGACGACCTCGCCCATGTGGCTCACGGGCAGTCGCGTGTACGCGGACTCGCCGGGGCCGGTCGCCTCGTTGACCTTGTTGCGGCATATGGCGACCAGGTCGCCGAGCACGGCGGAGGCGGTGGGCGAACCGCCCGCGCCCGGGCCGTAGAACATCAGCTGGCCCGCGGCCTCGGCCTCGACGAAGACCGCGTTGTACGCCTCGCGCACGGAGGCCAGCGGGTGGCTGAGGGGGATCATCGCCGGGTGGACGCGGGCGGTGACGGACTGCCCGTCGGCGGCCCGCTCACAGATGGCGAGCAGCTTGACCGTACAGCCCATGCGCCGGGCGGAGGCGATGTCGGCGGCCGTGACCTCGGTGATGCCCTCGCGGTGCACGTCGTCGAGGCGCACGCGGGTGTGGAAGGCGATGCCCGCGAGGATGGCGGCCTTGGCGGCGGCGTCGAAGCCCTCGACGTCGGCGGTCGGGTCGGCCTCGGCGTAGCCCAGCGCGGTGGCCTCGTCCAGGGCCTCGCTGTAGCCCGCGCCGGTGGACTCCATCCGGTCGAGGATGAAGTTGGTGGTGCCGTTGACGATGCCCAGGACCCGGTTGACCTTGTCGCCCGCGAGGGACTCGCGCAGCGGCCGTACGAGCGGGATGGCGCCCGCGACGGCGGCCTCGTAGTACAGGTCCACGCCGCGCTCCTCGGCGGCCGCGTGGAGGGCGGCGCCGTCCTCGGCGAGCAGCGCCTTGTTGGCCGAGACGACGCTCGAACCGTGCTCGAACGCGGTGGTGATCAGCGAACGGGCGGGCTCGATGCCGCCGATGACCTCGATGACGACGTCGATGTCCCCGCGTTTGACCAGGGCCATGGCGTCGGTGGTGATCAGCTCGGCCGGGACGCCCTCGCGCACCCTGCCCGGGCGGCGTACGGCGATCCCGGCCAGCTCGATCGGCGCGCCCACGCGCGCCGCGAGGTCTTGCGCATGCGTCGTCATGAGGCGCGCCACCTCGGAGCCGACCACTCCACAGCCCAGCAGCGCCACCTTCAGCGGACGCGTACGCATCTTCCGACCTCGTTTCTCATGCATCTCTGGCCATCTTCGGCGTGCTCCAGTCTCACGCACTGGACCGGACTTTCTATGCCCCGTCCAGATTTCGAGACGTCTATTTCACTTATCCGATATCGAGCCGCAGGAGATCCTCCTCCGTCTCGCGCCGCACGATCACGCGCGCCTCGCCGTCCGCGACCGCCACCACCGGCGGGCGCAGCGCGTGGTTGTAGTTGCTCGCCATCGAGCGGCAGTAGGCACCGGTGGCGGGCACGGCGAGCAGGTCGCCGGGTGCCAGGTCGGCGGGCAGGTAGGCGTCCCGTACGACGATGTCGCCGGACTCGCAGTGCTTGCCGACGACGCGGGAGAGCATCGGCTCGGCGGCGGAGGTCCGGGAGGCGAGCGCCACGGAGTACTCGGCGTCGTAGAGAGCGGTGCGGATGTTGTCAGACATTCCGCCGTCCACGCTCACGTACGTCCGCAGACCCTGCAGCGGCTTGATGGTGCCAACCTCATAAAGAGTAAAGGCGGTGGGGCCGACGATCGCGCGGCCGGGCTCGACGGACAGCCGCGGTACGGCGAGGCCCGCGGACTCACACTCACGGGTGACGATGTCGGTCAGCCCCTTGGCGATCTCATGGGGCTCGCGCGGGTCGTCCTCGGAGGTGTACGCGATCCCGAGGCCGCCGCCGAGGTCGATCTCGGGCAGCTCGATACCGTGCTCGTCGCGGATCTGCTTCAGCAGCCCGACGACGCGGTGTGCCGCCACCTCGAAGCCGGAGGTGTCGAAGATCTGCGAGCCGATGTGCGAGTGGATGCCGAGGAGTTCGAGGCTGTCCAGCTGCAGGACGCGGCGTACGGCCTCGGCCGCCTCACCGCCCGCGAGCGCGAGGCCGAACTTCTGGTCCTCGTGGGCGGTGGCGATGAATTCGTGGGTGTGCGCCTCGACGCCGACCGTGACCCGGATCTGGACGCGCTGGCGCTTGCCCAGCTTCTCGGCGATGTGGGCGACGCGGACGATCTCCTGGAAGGAATCCAGGACGATCCGCCCGACACCCGCGGTAATGGCCCGCTCGATTTCGGCCATGCTCTTGTTGTTGCCGTGCAGCGCGATGCGGTCGGCGGGCATGCCGGCCGCGAGCGCGGTCGCGAGCTCGCCCTCGGAGCAGACGTCGAGGTTCAGGCCCTCTTCGTTGATCCAGCGCACCACGGCACGGGAGAGAAAGGCCTTGCCCGCGTAGAAGACGTCGGCGCCGCCGCCGAAGGCCTCGTGCCAGGCGCGGCAGCGAGCGCGGAAGTCGGCCTCGTCCAGGAAGTAGGCCGGGGTGCCGAACTCCTCGGCGAGCTGCCTGACGTCCAGGCCGCCGACGGTGATCACGCCGTCGGCGTTCCGGGTGACCGTACGGGACCACACGCGCGGGTCGAGGGCATTGAGGTCTGCGGGCGGCGCGGTCCAGTGGCCCTCGGGGAGGACGTCGGCGTGACGGGGCCCGGCGGGGTGGGCGGAACGGCTCATGGTGCTCTGATTCTCCTCAGAGGTGTTCAGGTGCGTGGACGCCCAGCAGGTGCAGGCCGCCTGCGAGCACCGTGCCGGCCGCCTGGGCGAGGGCGAGCCGGGACCGGTGGGCGGCCTCGGGTTTCTCGTCGCCACGGGGCAGCACGGGGCAGGTGGCGTGGAAGCGGAAGAAGGCGTCCGCGGTGGTTTCGAGGTGGCGGGCGACCCGGTCGGGGGCGCGGTGCCGGGCGGCGGAGGCCAGGACGGCCGGGTACTCGGCGAGGGCGGCGAGGAGATCGTCCAGGGCGGCGCCGGGGTGACCGGGGTGACCATGGTGGCCGGGGTAACCGGGGTGACCGGGGTGACGAGGGTGGCCGGGGTGACCGGGGTCACTTGCCGTGTCTGCTGCGGTGCCTGCTGCGGTGTCCGCTGCGGTGCCTGCTGCGCTGTCTGCGCTGAAACCCAGCTCCGCGGCGTTGCGGAGGAGCGCGCGGGCGCGGGCGTGGCCGTACTGCACGCGGAAGAGGGGGTTGGACTCGCGCTGCGTGAGGAGATCGTCCGGGGCGGTGCGCGGGTGATCGTGGGCGGCGGGCCGCAGAAGGGCCCAACGGGCGGCGTCGGCCCCTAGCGCGCCGAGAAGCGCGGCGGCGGTGGCCTTGACGGGGACGGGGCGGACGGAGGTGTGGCTGGTTTCTGTCGGCCGGGGTCCGTACGCGTCGACGGTCACGCCGAGCTGAGCCCAGACGGGGTCGGGCCGCTCGGCACACCGGGTGGTGACGGCGGCGCCCTGGGTGCGGAGGATGCGCCCGAGGGAGTCGGCGGTGACGGCGGCGCGGGTCTCGTGCGCGAAGGCGAGCTCGATGTGCTGCCCGGCCAGCGCGTCACCGTGCCCGTAGGCCGTGCCCTGCGCGAGGACGGTCCGTACGAGAGCGGCGTGCGAACCGGCCTCGAGGGTGATGTTGAGGAAGCCCGGGTCGGCGATCTCAACGCCTGCGATGCCGGGGGCCTGCGCGAGGCGCCGGCGCAGGATCTCGGCGACGCGGCGGGGCGGGTGACCCGCCGGTCCCGCGAGCTGGAGCGCGATGCCGGTGGCGTAGTCCCCACAGCCGGGACGGGGCGGCCGCCGCACCACGGCCCGCTCGGGTACGGGCGCACGCAGCTCACCGTCCTCGACGGCACGACGCACGGTGCACAGCACGGTGCGGGAGAGCTGGGCGGGGGTCACGGCACAAGCGTATGGGAGGAATGGGGTGGCTCCGCCAACGGTATTCCGCGGGGCTCCCCGCTTGGCCCCTCGCGAAAGGGCGTGCCGTCAACCGGCCGGATGGACGGCGGCCTCGGCACCTCCGGCGGCAGCGGCCGACCCAGGCATTGGTGATGATGGTGTCGAGGCTGTCTCCCCCGGGGCGGCCCCGAGGGACACCCCCGTCCCGCCCTCGGCGAGCCGTCGTACGAGCCGCACCAGCTCGACCGGCTCGAAGGGCTTCGCGAGAAACGCATCGACGCCGACGGCCTGCCCACTGTTGACCTCGAGCTGCGTGCAGGCGCTCACGATCGCCACGGGTATGTGCCGGGTGCGGGGATCGGCGTGCAGACGGCTGGCCGTACGCAGCCCGTCGAGCCGAGGCATGACGACATCGAGCGTGATGACGTCGGGGCACAGGCGGTGCACGATGTCCAGACACTCGGCACCATCAGCCGCGGTCACGACCTCGAACCCGTCAAGCTCGAGATTGACCCTGATCAGCTGCCGGATGACCTTGTTGTCGTCGACGACAAGGACCCGGCCGGACGAGCCAGGCACAAATCGAGGGTAGGTGGGCGACTCGGGCCGCGTCCGCGTTTTGACCACTTCCACCACCTGCGGGGCGACTGCGCGGTGGGTCTGCTGGGGCTGAGGTGACCGTTTTGAGCCCGTGGGTACCGTCGCATTCCCGCACCGCTGCCGGGGCGCGTCCGCCTGTATCCCGCCACGGAAAACCGCGTTCATGGACACCCCGCCGGAGCTGGTAGGGTTCTACCCGTCACCGCCGAACACGGCGAGTCGCCCCCGTAGCTCAGGGGATAGAGCAACGGCCTCCGGAGCCGTGTGCGCAGGTTCGAATCCTGCCGGGGGCACTTCGGAAACAAGCCCTGACCTGCAGAAACGCAGGTCGGGGCTTAATTGTGCACGTCAAAACGCACAAACACACACGGCCTACTTGGTCATGACCACTCGCCCCCGAGAGGGCTTCGACCTGCGGCTTTACGGGCCGACCTCCGGCACTGTGACCCTGCCCCGGCACATCGACTGGGACCCGCACTACGCATACGACCTCACCGACGAGGCCGACCTGCTCCTCATGTACGAGCGGGTGATCCGCGAGGCCCAGTCCCCAGCCGACCTACAGTCGCACCTGAATGCCGATCTATTGCGCCAGCACTGGAGCGCCTGCGGAGTCCGGGGCCGTCACCGAGCGGCGTAGATCACGATGGTCGGTCGGCGGCAGGTACGGCATGCTGTCGGGGAGGTGACCGGCGGCGGTGTCACCCGAACGGGCTAACGTCGGGTGCGGCTTCGTACCGCCCGCGACGAGACTGTTTCATGCGCAGGCCGAAATCAAAAGAGATCATCTCAAAGCGCTTGGTCTCAAAAGGGAGCCAGCCATGTCTCAGCAGGTCAAAGAGCGCGGTACGAAAGCCGAAGCGGAAGACTACTTCTACCCGGGCGAGCTCGAGCTGACCCCGGTGAAGGGGTTCACCCGGCCGCAGGAGCAAGAAATCGACCTCAATCCCGAGATAGCGCACATCCTGGGCCTGGGGAAAGCGCTGACCGAAACGGTACGCGCGCAGACCAAAACCATGATGTTCCAAGGCGAGATCCACACCACCGCCACGCACGAGCCGATCGCGACGATGCAGGATGTGACCGTGACGGCGACACGTCTGACAGACCCGGGGAGCGGTGCGCCGTTCGTCCACGTGACGCTCGATTACATGAACACGAGTCACCGCTGGCGCACCGGGCGTGGTGGCACTGAGCCCCTCGGCGTCCCGCACGGTCTGTATTTCAAGAACCGGAGCGGCGGGATCATTCACTCGTGGGGATTTCCCAGGGATGATTTCTTCCTGCACTGCGACTGGAACAGAAGGCACTGTTTCCACCACTTCGTAGACAGGACATTCGTCGGCTGGTTCGACGTCTGGGAAGCCATCGAGTGGCGCGTGGGCGGTGTCTTCTTCCGCTGCCCGTGAGGAGCGTGAGCATGCCTGCCCGACGGGTCGGCGGCGAACGCCGTCGAGGACGTGGGAGGGCCCTGACGTGGGAGGGCCCTCCAGCGGTCGGTCCCCTTGTATAGATGGGGGGTGCCTTGAGCGCGCTGCCATGTCCTGCGTGGCGCGCTCGCCGCCGGCCTCACCGGCACGGCGCCAGTTGCTGGATCAGGCGCTCGTCGCCAATCACCCCAGGTCATTGACGCTTTCCGAAGACGGCCAGCCCTCCCTCGCCGAAGGGATGTTCATCCGGTTGTGTCGGTGAGTCGGGGTAGTCGCGAGGGGAGGGCCGAGTCACGGCCAGCGGCCGGTGGTTTTCCCGCGGGCAGAAGCACGGTCCGGAGCCCAGGCGGAGGTGGACGCGGATGACGGTGAAGCTGAACGCGAAGGCGTTCGACCACGCAAAGAAACTGATCGAAGACGACCGGATCGTCCTCGACGACCGGGACGAGTGGAGCGAGCACCAGCCCTCGGCGGCGGCAGAGAACGCCTACCTCGAGGAGCACGGATTCGACGAGTACGCCAGGTGGTACCTGGGGATCGACGACGAGATGAAGGAGGACACGAAGGGCCGGTACAAGTTCCCCTACGGCGACTTCGAGCGCGTTCACCGCTGCGGAGTGCTCTCCGCCGAGGTACGCGCCGGTCAGCAGAAATACACGGACATCGAGGACGCCGCCGCGCACCTGCACGGACTGCTGGACGGGAGGCGGGCCGCCACCCGGTGACCCAACCCGCTGCAGCCTCAGACCCCTCTCAGCGCTGGAGGGGCTGGTTCACATAGGTTTCGCCGGACGACCGCGCCCCCCGGCCGGGACAAACCATGAGCATGCGGGCGCACGCAGTGCAGAGGCAGGTGCCGGGGAAAGAACGCCTTGCCGAAGACACAAAAAGACCCCGCCACCAGCCGAAACACTGGGTACGGGGTCACCGGGAGCTTGCGGGCATTACAACGCCTACGAGGTGGGCTTCCTTCGCCGGCATTGTCCGGATCAGGTGTTGGACGTCGCCGTCCGGTCTTTCGACCTTTCAGCCTCTCAGCCAGATCCTTTGTGACACCAGATCGAAAACCTTAGTTCTCTTTCGAAAACCTTAGTTCTCTTTCCACTGCCACGGGGACCGAGCTCCGTCGCTCGCCCCGTAGGCTTAACGCCAGTCTAGACCCGCCCCACTATGCCTGACTAGCCCGATTTGTGAAAAAAATCCGGCTCCCACCCACCCTCCGCCCCCGCACCCTGCGCGAAAATATCCGCGCCGTGATCAAAGCGGTACGTTCTGAGACCGAAGCGATATGTTCCGCGGATAGACCTCCCCGCGTTGCCCGGGAGAAACTCGACGCTCCTGCACCGGCCCCCGAGTCCGGTGCGGGCTCACGTAGCAGTCGGAGCAGAAGAACAGAGGCGGGTGGGGCGGGTGCGTCGGCGGTACCTGGGACTGGTGGCGGGGGCTGTCGTGACCACCCTGGCTTTCACCCTCTCGGCCTGCGGCAATCAGTCGCTGGCCGACGGTGGGACCACCCTCAAGCTCATCGCGGCCGACTACGGCGACCGGCCCGGCAACAGTTCGAAGCACTACTGGGACCGCCTGGTCGGCGAGTTCGAGTTCAAGAACCCCGGCATCAGCGTCGACGTCGACATCTACAGCTGGAGCGAGGTCGACCGGAAGGTCGCCTCCCTGGTCAAGGCCGGCAAGGCTCCGGACATCGCCCAGATCGGCACCTACGCCGACTACGCGGACGAGGGCAGGCTCTACCGCGCCGACCAGGTGCTGTCGATCCCGACCCAAGCCGAGTTCATCACCGCCCTCGCCGACGCGGGCTCCGTGCACCGGGTGCAGTACGGCCTTCCGTTCGTCGCCAGCACGCGGGTGCTCTTCTACAACAAGGCCCTCTTCGCCAAGGCCGGCCTTTCCGGCCCGCCCCGGACCTGGCGCGAACTGCAGCGTGATGCCCAGGCGCTCAAGCAGGCCGGCGTGAAGGTGCCGTACGCGCTGCCGCTCGGCCCGGAGGAGCCGCAGGCCGAGACGCTCAACTGGATGCTCAGCAACGGTGGCGGCTACACCGACAGCCTCGGCGCGTACACCATCGACTCCCCCGAGAACATCGAGACCTTCAAGTGGCTCCGGGACGAGCTGGTCGGCAAGGGGCTCACCAATCCCCACCCGAGCAGCACAAACCGGCAGGACGCGTTCGACGCCTTCACCCGCGGCGAGGTCGGCATGCTCAACGGCCACCCCACGCTGATGCAGCTCGCGCGGGAGGGCATGGTCGACTTCGGGACGGCCCCGCTCCCGGGCAGGACCGGGCCGTCGAAGGCGACGACCGGCGTCACCGACTGGATGATGGCGTTCAAGCAGAACGACCACCGCGAGGAGATCAAGAAGTTCCTCGACTTCGCGTTCAACGAGAAGAACGTCCTCAGGTTCGCCGATCAGTACGACCTGCTGCCGGTGACCAACGCGGCGTCCCAGGCGATGCGCGCCGACGAGGCCAAGAAGGACGTGTGGGAGTTCCTGGATCAGCTCCCGAACGCCCAGCTCTACCCGGTCGGCAAGCGGTCATGGGCCCCGACCGTCCGCAAGCTCAAGTCCACCATCGGGGGCGCGGTCGAGCCGGGCGGCGATCCGGGCAGTGCGCTGTCCGCGCTGCAACGCGAGGCCGAGACCCGGGAGACCGAGCACCGCTAGAGCTGGCGGCGCACACACCGCAGCCACCGCGGCCCGCCGCGCACCTTTCCGCTCTCCGTGCAACCGACCGTGGTGTGTCGGCGGCTCATTCTCCTTGACCGCCGGCGTTGTCGAGACGCCAGGCTGGTCGTCCAGGCACCGCAGCGGGGCGAGGGACAAGGAGTGTGATCGGGATGCGTGTGGTTCAGGCGACCGGGTTCGGTGGCCCCGGAGTGCTGGTGGCGGGGGAGACGCCGGATGCGACGCCCGGGGTGGGCGAGGTGGTGATCGCGGTGGCCGTCGCCGCGATCGAATCCGTCGAGACACAGCAGCGGCAGGGCGCGTTACCCGGGCCCGCGCTGCCGACCGTGCCGTACGTGCCGGGGCACGCGGTGGCGGGCGAAGTGATCGCGGTCGGCACCTGGGTGGACCGCGGGTGGGTCGGCCGGCTGGTCGCCGCCTCCGCCCTCAGCGGTGGTTACGCCGAGCAGGCCGTGGCCACGGCAGAGTCCCTGCTCCCGATTCCGGACGGGCTGGGCCTGCGCGAGGCCGCGGCCCTGCTCGGCGACGGCGCCACCGCACTGGGGCTGTTCGAGGCCGGCCGGGTAGGGCGCGGGGACTGGGTGCTGGTCGAGGAGGCGGGTGACGGTGTGGGTTGTCTGCTGGTACAGCTCGCACACGCGGCCGGGGCCCGCGTCATCGGTGCTGCTCACGGGGAGCGAAGGCTGAGCCTGGTACGGGAGTTGGGCGCCGACGCAGCGGTCGACGCCGGTACACCCGGCTGGCGCGAGGAGGTGCGTACGGTGACCGGGGGCGCGGAACCGGACGTGGTGTTCAACGCCGTGGGCACGGAGTCCGGCCGGTCCCCGTACGCGAGGGACCGGGCCGTACGGGTGCTGGCGGAGGCGGCGGTGGGCCGGCTCAGGCCCGTCATCGGCCAGACCTTTCAGCTGGAACGGGCCGCGGAAGCGCACGCGGCGATCGAGGCCGGTGAGGTCACCGGTACCTCACTCCTGCTGGTCTGACCTGCCGGGCAGTCGGCCGTACACGCGGCGGGGGTGCACCGGCCGGGGAACGCTCCCCCTGCCGACGACCACGGACAGTGACAGGTTGCACGCCCTCCGTGTCCCGTTTAGCGTCATTTGTGCGAGTTGGTCGTTGCATTGCAAGGCTTTCCCAACTCGCCGCCGGAAAGGCCTGGATGACCCCGGCAGAGGCCCGGGCTGTCGCCGTCCACCCCGGCGCGCCATGAGCCCCGAGGGGGACTGATCCCTCCACAGAAGGAGGACACACATGCATCTGCAGTCCAGGTTCGGCAAGCTTGCCTTCAGCGCCGCCGCCGGCGCACTTGCCGCCGCAACGGCGGCCGGGCCCGCTGTTGCGGCCCCCGCCGACAGCCACGGCCAGCGTGAGTTCCACGGCCGCGTCATCGCCCGCACCGGCCTGCTGTTCCGCGACGCCCCCAACCAGGGCGGCCGGGTCGTCGGGAGCGCTCCGTTCGGATCGACCCTGAGCTTCACATGCAAGGTCAACGGCCAGGTCATCGACGGCAACCCGCGCTGGTACAAGCTGACCAACGGCGCGTGGACCGTTGCCTCCGCGCGCTACATCGTGAACCTCGACGGCATTCCGCCCTTCTGCCTGCTGAACGGCGGCAGCCAGAGCAGCGGCAGTCACAGCCAGGGCAGCGGGAAGAGCCAGGGCTCCCAGATGGGCTACAGCAACACCACCGACGAAAACGGCGAGAACGACAACCGCTAAGCCCCACCGGCGTCACCACGCCTCCTGATCACACCTGCGAGCGGGGGGCCGACGCCGTCAACTCCGCCGCCCGGCATCCCACCCTGCCCGCATATCGACATAACAGACATAAGCCTCATGGCTTGCTACGTTGCCTGGCATGACGGCAACAACGGCGGACGCACCCCCACCGGCGCTACGGCTCCCCAGACGGCGGGGCGTCGAACTGGCCCTGCTCTCCGGCGCCGTGCTCATCTCCGTCTACGGCTACATCCAGGTCGGCCTGGCCAAGCAGCACACCGTGCCGGGCGGCGCCGCCGGATACGGCGCGGGCCTGGGCATCCTCGCCCTCCTGGCCCATCTCTCCGTCCGCCTCCGCGCCCCGTACGCGGACCCCCTGCCGCTGCCGATCGCCGTTCTCCTCAATGGCCTCGGCCTGGTGCTCATCCACCGGCTCGACCTGGAGACCCCCGGCGCCCAGGCCGCCCCCGCCCAGCTGGTGTGGTCCACCGTCGGCGTCGGACTGTTCATCGCGGTCGTCCTGCTGCTGCGCGACCACCGCGTCCTGCAGCGGTACGCGTACGTGTGCGTCGCCGCCGCCCTCCTCCTGCTGATCGCGCCGATCTTCTTCCCGGCCATCAACGGCGCCAAGATCTGGATCCGGTTCGCCGGGTTCTCCATCCAGCCCGGCGAGTTCGCCAAGATCCTCCTCGCGATCTTCTTCGCCGCGTATCTGGCCGTGAACCGCCATGCCCTCGCCTTCACCGGCCGCCGAGTCTGGAAGCTGGAGTTCCCCACCGGCCGGGTCCTCGGCCCCGTGGTCGCCATCTGGCTGGCCAGCGTCGGCGTCCTGGTCCTCGAACGCGACCTGGGCACCTCGCTGCTGTTCTTCGGAATCTTCGTGGTGCTGCTGTACGTCGCCACCGGCCGGAAGGGCTGGATCGCCGTCGGCCTGCTGCTGGCCGCCGTCGGGGCCTTCACCGTCAGCGCCCTGGAACCCCATGTCAACGACCGGGTCGAGGGCTGGCTGCACCCCTTCGCGACCATCGATGCCGGCCACGGCCCAAGCCAGCTCGCCCAGTCGCTGTTCGCCTTCGCCGCCGGCGGGATGCTCGGCACCGGCCTCGGCCAGGGACGCTCGATCCTCATCGGCTTCGCCGCCAAGTCCGACTTCATCCTCGCCACCGCAGGTGAGGAGCTGGGCCTGTACGGGCTCACCGCCATCTTCATGCTGTACGCGCTGCTGGTGGCCCGCGGTTACCGGACCGGCCTGGCGCTCCGCGACGACTTCGGCCGGCTGCTCGCCGTCGGCCTCGCCTCGATCGTGGCGCTCCAGGTCTTCGTGATCGCGGGCGGCGTGATGGATCTGATTCCGCTGACGGGCATGGCGATGCCGTTCCTCGCTCAGGGCGGCTCGTCGGTCGTCACCAACTGGACGATCGTGGCTCTGCTCATCCTGCTCAGCGACTCGGCTCGGCGTCCTCAGCCGTCCATCGCCAAGGCCGGCGTCATCGCCCCGGCCGGCGCAGCCGATCCGTACGGCGGGGAGCGCCGCCCGTGATCCGTACCATCCGGCAGGCGTCCGTCTTCAGCCTGCTGCTGCTCATCGCCCTGCTCCTCAACGCCTCGCGCGTGCAGGTGTTCAACTCCCCCGCGTATGAGAAGAACCCGGCCAACCGCCGACAGGCGATCGCGCGTTACGGCCAGCCGCGCGGCGACATTCTCGTCGGCCGCACGCCCGTCACCGGCTCCCGCGACACCCAGGAACGCCTGCGCTACGAGCGCACGTACACCGACGGCCCGCTGTACGCCCCGGTCACCGGCTTCGACTCCCAGACGTACGGAGGCTCACTGATCGAGAGCGCCGCGGACGACTTCCTCTCCGGCACCGACGTGCGGCTGGCGCCGTTCCCGCTGTGGAGCCAGCTCACCCGCGAGCAGCGGCCCGGGGGCGACGTACGCACCACCATCAAAGCCGCCGTCCAGAAGGCCGCGTTCAAGGGCCTCGGCGGCCGACGGGGCGCGGTTGCCGCGATCGAGCCGGCAACGGGCCGGATCCTCGCGCTCGCCAGCAGCCCGTCGTACGACCCGGCCCGGCTGTCCGGCAACGGACCGTCGGTGACCCGCGCCTGGAAGCGGCTGAACGCCGCGACCGACAAGCCAATGCTCAACCGCGCACTGCACCAGACCTATCCGCCCGGCTCGACCTTCAAGGTGGTGACCGCGGCGGCGGCCCTGGACAGCGGCGTGGTGAACGGCATCCGCATGCCCACCGACAGCCCGGATCCGTACACCCTGCCCGGCAGCCGGACCCGGCTCACCAACGAGGCGGAGGGCTGCCGGGGTGCGACGCTGCTGGACGCCTTCGCGGTCTCCTGCAACACGGTCTTCGCCCGCCTCGCCGTACAGGTCGGGCTGCGGGGCATGGTCGAGGCCGCCGAGAAGTTCGGCTTCAACGACAACGCGTTGCGCATCCCCTCCCGCGTGGCCAAGAGCACCTTCGACACCGAGATGGACCAGGCGCAGCTGGCGCTGTCCGCCATCGGCCAGTTCGACACGGCGGCGACCCCGCTGCAGATGGCCATGGTCGCGGCGGCGGTGGCGGGCGACGGCGACCTCAGGAAGCCCTATCTGGTGGAGCGGCTGACCGCGGCGAACGGCCACACCGTGGCCCGTGCCGAGCCGGAGACGCTGCGTCAGGCGATGAGCCCGGCTGCGGCGATGCAGCTGAGGGAGATGATGGTGTCCGCCGTCACCGACGGCACGGGCGGCAAGGCGGCGATCCGGGGCGTGGAGGTCGGCGGCAAGACCGGTACGGCGCAGCACGGCCTCGGCAACGCCGGGATGCCGTACGCCTGGTTCATCTCCTGGGCACGGCCCGAGGACGCGCCGCAGCCGGCGGTCGCGGTCGCGGTCGTCGTCGAGGACGCGGAGGCGGACCGGGCGGACATCAGCGGGGGCGGCAGCGCGGCGCCAATCGCCCGCCAGGTCATGCTGGCGGCCCTGCGGTAGAGCCTCCGGCTCGGGGGCTGGATCCTCGAGACCCTGCGGGTTGGCCCCCTCGAGGCCGCAGCAGGCCTACGCGCGGCCCGCCGCGCAGGTACACGCGCCTTCGGCGCGTGTACTTGCCGCCCACCCGCCCCAAATGGGGCGATCGGGCGCCCCTGTGGCCCCCGGCGAAAGCTGAGCCGAGCACCTGCCGCTCAGCGGTGGGCGGCCGACGAACGGCGGGCGGGTCGCGGTCGTGCCGGCCGTTAATGGGCGAGTTGCGCCCTGCTCACCGGCCGGGCGCGACCGGGTGCGGTCCAGGCCACGTGTCCGTAACGCGGCATGTATGGCTAGGGTGCGGGCATGACGACCGACGCCTCCTACGAGCTCGCCCAGGTGAACATTGCCCGCCTCAAAGCGCCTTTGGACTCTCCGCAGTTGAAGGACTTCGTCGACGCTCTCGACCCGGTCAACGCCACCGCCGACGCCGCCGACGGTTTTGTCTGGCGGCTGCAGAGCGAGTCCGGCAACGCCACCGATGTGCCCGTCTTCGGGGACGAGTGGCTCATTGTGAACATGTCGGTGTGGCGGGACCTCGGCTCGCTGACCGCCTTCATGTACGCCGGGCAGCACCGCGAGCTGCTCAGCCGGCGGCGTGAGTGGTTCGAGCGGCTGGAGGAGGCCGTGACGGCGCTGTGGTGGGTGCCCGCGGGGCACCGGCCGACTGTCGCGGAGGCCGAGGAGCGGCTCCTCCACCTCCGCGAGCACGGCCCGACGCCGTACGCCTTCAACCTCCGTACGACGTTCACCGCCGAGGAGCACCAGCAGCACGTGGCGGCCGGCGCCTGAGAGGTCAGTCGGCTGCGGCGCCCTGCGCGATCGCCTCCGCCACCTCCGCCGTACGGGCCGCCTCCTCCTGGGCGAAGCGCTCCGCGTCGAGACGTTCCGCCAGTTCCTCGTCCGCGGCCATCAGCAGGTCCAGATTCGAGTCGCCGAGGTCGAAGACGCCCATGTCGAGGTACGCGCGCTGCAGCCGCTCGCCCCACAGGCCGATGTCCTTCACACAGGGCACGATCCGGCTGAACAGCAGCTTCCGGAAGAGCTGCAGGAACTCCGACTGCTCGCTGTACTCGGCGGCCTCCTGCGCGGATATGCCGAAGTTTTCCAGGACTTCGGTGCCGCGCAGCCGGTCGCGCATCAGATAGCAGCCCTCGATCACGAACTCCTCGCGCTCGCGCAGCTCCGCGTCCGTCAGCTGCTTGTAGTAGTCGCGCAACGCCATCCGGCCGAAGGCCACATGCCGGGCTTCGTCCTGCATGACGTACGCGAGGATCTGCTTCGGCAGCGGCTTGGTCGTGGTGTCGCGGATCATGCCGAACGCGGCGAGCGCGAGGCCCTCGATGAGCACCTGCATGCCGAGGTAGGGCATGTCCCAGCGGGAGTCGCGCAGCGTATCGCCCAGCAGCGACTGCAGATTGTCGTTGATCGGGTAGAGCATCCCGATCTTCTCGTGCAGGAAGCGGCCGTAGATCTCGGCGTGCCGGGCCTCGTCCATGGTCTGGGTGGCGGAGTAGAACTTCGCGTCGAGGTCGGGTACGGACTCCACGATCCGCGCGGCACACACCATCGCGCCCTGCTCGCCGTGCAGGAACTGGCTGAACTGCCAGGAGGCGTAGTGCCGCCGCAGTTCGGCCTTGTCCCGCTCGCTCATCGTGTCCCAGTACCGGGTGCCATAGAGGGTCAGCGACTCATCGGGCACGCCCAGCGGGTCGTACGGATCGACCTCCAGGTCCCAGTCGATGCGCTTGGTTCCGTCCCACTGCTTGTCCTTGCCCTTCTGATACAGGGCCAGCAGCCGGTCACGGCCGTCGTCGTACTCCCAGCTGAAGCGGGCGGCGCCGGAGGCCGGCACCTGCCACAGGTCTGCTCCTGGGTCGTGGACGTAGAGATCGTGCGTCGACACTGACGCCTCCTTCGCCTCGCGCAGGGCCCCGGACTCCCGTTCGTGGGCCGATGGTTGGCAGGCTCACACGTCTGTTACCGCCGGGTCAACAAGTTGGGCACAGGGGATTGACGAGCTTGCTGACAGGCAGTCTCATAAGTAGTACCACGGGTAACCCATAGCGGCAGCGAGGTGTGCTCAGCCATGACGACGACCGAAACCCCTGCGCTCCGGGACGCACTCGGACTGCTCCGGGACCGCGAGCAGGTGGCCGAGCGCCTGCTCGAGTCCTCGGCGAGGCACTCCTTCGACCCGGACACCGAACTCGACTGGGACGCACCCATCGAGGAGGGCAAGTGGTTCTGGCCGCCGGAGCTCGTCTCGCTCTACGACACCCCGCTGTGGCGGAAGATGCCGGAGGAGCAGCGCATGGACCTGGCCCGGCACGAGGCCGCGTCCCTCGCCTCGTTGGGCATCTGGTTCGAGATCATCCTGATGCAGCTGCTCGTACGGCACATCTACGACAAGCCCGCCACCAGCTCACACGTCCGCTACGCGCTCACCGAGATCGCCGACGAGTGCCGGCACTCCATGATGTTCGCGCGCCTGATCCAGAAGGGCGGCGCACCGGCATACCCGGTGACCCGGATGCATCACAACCTGGGCCGCGTCCTCAAGACCATCTCGACCACGCCGGGTTCGTTCGCCTGCACGCTGCTGGGCGAGGAGATCCTCGACTACATGCAGCGGCTGACGTTTCCGGACGAGCGCATTCAGCCGCTGGTCCGCGGTGTGACCCGGATCCATGTGGTGGAGGAGGCCCGGCACGTTCGCTATGCGCGCGAGGAACTGCGCCGCCAGATGGTCGGCTGCCCGCGGTGGGAGGCCCAGTTGACCCGGCTCAGCGCGGGAGAGGCGGCGCGGGTCTTCTCCATCGCCTTCGTCAATCCCCAGGTGTACACGAATGTCGGCCTCGACCGGCGCGAGGCGGTGGCGCAGGTCAAGGCCAGTGCGCACCGGCGTGAGGTGATGCAGACCGGTGCGAAGCGGTTGACGGACTTCCTCGATGAGGTCGGTGTCCTGAAGGGAGTCGGCCGCAAGCTGTGGCGCAGCTCGGGCCTTCTCCCGTAATGGTGGCGCCTCCGGCGCGGTTCCTGACTTCCGGCGCATTCCGGCGCTCCCGACCCCGGCTGGACCTCCCGGCGCTTCGCGCCCGGGTATTTCCCGCCCACCCGCCCCGCATTGGGCGGGTGGGCGAAAACACGCGCCGCAGCGGCGTGGGGGGCGATGAGGCGGCGCACGGACGCGCACCGTGGCCCATGGCCGGGATGCGCCTCTTGCCAACGGCAAGGGTCCATCCTGCCTGCTCCGCCCGCGCCGGAGGCGGTTACGCTGCCTGTCATGAACGGTAGCGGCACCGCCTCGACAGCACGGCCCGGCCGCGGCTCGGCCGGCACCGCCGGAACCTCCCGCACTGCCGGAGCCTCCGGAGTCGCGTACCGCCGGATGTCCGTCGAGCAGCGCCGGTCCCAGCTGCTCGCCGCCGCGCTGGGCCTGTTCGCCCACCGCACCCCCGAGGACGTCTCCCTGGACGACGTCGCGAATGCCGCCGAGGTCTCCCGCCCGCTCGTCTACCGCTACTTCCCCGGCGGAAAGCAGCAGCTGTACGAGGCCGCGCTGCGCAGCGCGGCCGACGAGCTGGAGCGGTGCTTCGCCGTGCCGCAGACCGGCCCCCTCACCCGCCGCCTGACCCGCGCCCTGGACCGCTACCTGGCCTTCGTCGACCAGCACGACACCGGCTTCTCGGCACTGCTTCAAGGCGGCAGCGTCGCCGAGACCTCCCGCACGAACGCCATCGTCGACGAGGTGCGCCGGGCGGCCGCCGAGCAGATCCTGCTGCATCTCGAGGTCCGGCAGCCGGGGCCCCGCCTGCGGATGATGGTGCGTACGTGGATCACCGCGGTCGAGGCGGCCTCGCTCATCTGGCTGGACGAGGACAAGCAGCCGCCGGTCGACGAGCTGCGGGACTGGCTGGTCGACCACTTCGTCGCCCTGCTGGCGGCCACCGCCGCCGGCGACCGGCAGACGGCCCGGATCGCGGCGGCCGCGCTGGCCATGGAGCCGGCGGACGGCCAGGTCGGCTCGCTGGCCCGGCGAGTCGTCCCGCTGATGAGCGACGCCGCGCATCTTCTGCAAGAGCGGTGACACTGGAGCCGTGAGAAGCGAGGAGACGCCCTTCGTGGGCGGTCCACTGGACGGCAGAGTGCTGCCGGTGCTGGTGGGTGTCACCGGGCACCCGCCGAAGGTGTACGAGGTCCCGGTGCCCGACCCGGAGGGCGGCGAGCCGACGGTCCACGTCTACCGCAGGGTGGCGGCCGGGTACTCAAAGCGGCTGGGGATCCAGCAGGGCTGGAAGTACGAGTACGTCCCAGAGGGGAGAAACGCGGCGGATCTGCCCCCGAAAGGCCTGAAATGGCCGTGGCCCAAGCGGGATTGACCGTTGCCGGAGCACCTCACCCTGCGCACCCCATAGCACGTACGCGGCCGCATGTACGGCAACCACACCGACCGGTCCGCCTACGGTCCACCAACGAGTGACTGTGTTGGTCGGATCCGACCAGAGCGTTTGCCGGAGATTTGACCACCTCTCAATCTGCGTCATGAGATCAGGAACCACTCATGATCCGGGAGAGGTGAGCTCGTGTCAGGACGGTTCGTACGGTCGGTGCGCACGGCCGTGGTGGCCGCGGGGTGTGCGCTCGCGATGGCCGCACCACCCGCCGTCGGGGCCCCGGCCGACCGGTCGGCGGGTGAGCTGCTGACGCAGCTCCAGACGCTCTACCACAAGGCCGAGGAGGCCAGCGAGGCCTACAACGCGGTGGAGGAGCAGCTACGTCAGGAGCAGAAGCGGGTACGGCTGCTGGACGCCCGGCTGTCCGACGCCCGGACCGCTCTCGCCAACGAGCGCGAGGACGCCGGGCGGCTGGCCCGGGAGGAGTACCAGCACTCCACCGGGCTCTCCCCGCTCGTTCCCTATATGCGGCTGCTGCTCGGCCGGCATCCGCAGTCGGCCCTCGACGAAAGCCATCTGCTGCGGCGGGCCGCGCACCGGCGGGCCGCGACCATCGCCCAGCTGACCAGCGGCGAGCGGCGGCTGGACGGTCTGGCCGACCGGGCCCGTACGGCCCTCGACAAGCAGCACAGCCTCGCCGAGCGGCAGCGGAAGAAGCGGGACGCGGTCCGCACCCAGCTGCACAAGGTGCAGCGCCTGGTCGCGTCGATGTCCGGCGAGGAACTGGCAGTAGTCGGGCGGCTGGAGGAGCAGCGGGTCGGCCGGGCGCAGCGGAGCTTCATGCGGTCGGGGGCGCTGGGCCGCCGCTCGTTGGCGCCCTCGCGGGCGGGCGACCGGGCCCTGCGGTACGCGATCAGGCAGCTGGGCAAGCCGTACGAGTGGGGCGCGGAGGGGCCGGACTCCTTCGACTGCTCGGGGCTGACCTCGCAGGCGTGGCGGCACGCGGGGCGCGCCATTCCGCGCACGAGCCAGGAGCAGTGGAAGCAGTTGCCGCGGGTGCCCATGGAGGAGCTGCGGCCCGGGGATCTGGTGATCTACTTCCCCGGTGCGACGCATGTGGCGATGTACATCGGCGGCGGGCAGGTGGTGCAGGCGCCACGGCCTGGGGCGTTGGTGAAGGTGTCGCCGATCGCGGCGAATCCCGTACTGGGAGCCGTCCGGCCGGACATGGGGGCCGTGCCGCTGCTGGATTACGACCCGCCGGTGATCCCGAAGCTGGCGACGATGGGGGCGGACACCGGCTACGGCTCCGCTGCGGCCCCGCCTTCCAAGGGACGCACGTCTGCGCCGCCCGCCGGCCTCAAAAAGGCGCCCACACGGCCCAAGAAGGCGAACCCCGGACCGTCGAAGAAGGCGCCGCCCCGCCCCAAGAAGGCGAACCCCGGACCGTCGAAGAAGGCGCCGCCCCGCCCCAAGAAAGCGCACCCCGGACCGTCGAAGAAAGCGCCACCCCGCCCCAAGAAAGCGCACCCCGCACCCACGAAGAAAGCGCCACCCCGCCCCAAGAAAGCGCACCCCGCACCCACGAAGAAAGCGCCACCCCGCCCCAAGAAAGCGCACCCCGCACCCACGAAGAAGGCGCCGCCCACCCGCCCCAAGAAAGCGCACCCCGCACCCACGAAGAAGGCGCCGCCCACCCGCCCCAAGAAGTAGGCGGGTGGGCGGGAAAGGTCCCGGCGCTGAGCGCCTGGAGCCCAGAGCGGGGCTCAGGCGTGCTACTGGGCCGAGGCCGCGACCTCACCCAGGTACGCCTCGGCCTTCTGCGGCTCGTAGAAGAAGTTCTCGAAGTCCGCCGGGTTGTTGAATCCGTTCGCGATGCGGTTCGCGACCGGCTGCAGCTGACCTCCGGCGCCGATCAGGTTCAGCACGTGCTCCGGCGGCGGAGCCAGCATCGCGTTCGTCCACTTGGTCACGTGCTGCGCCGTGTCCCAGTAGCGGTCGAACGTGGCCTGCATCCACTCCTCGTCGAACGGCTTGTCGCCCTGCTCGATGATCGAGGCGAGGTACGCGGCGGCGCACTTCGAGGCCGAGTTGGAGCCCTGACCGGTGATCGGGTCGTTGGCGACGACCACGTCCGCCACGCCCAGCACCAGCCCACCGCTGGGCAGCCGGCCGATCGGGTAGCGGACGGTGGGGGCGTAACGCCCGGCCAGCGTGCCGTTCTCGTCCGTCAGCTCCACCTTGGTGGCCCGCGCGTACTCCCAGGGCGTGAACTGCTCCATCAGCTCGAGCGTCTTCGCCAGGTGCTCGTTCGGGTCCTTGATGCCCTGGAACACATCGAGCGGACCGCCCGGGATGCCTTCCCAGAACAGGATGTCCGCGCGCCCGGACTTGGTATAGGTCGGCATGATGAACAGCTCGCCGACGCCCGGCACCAGGTTGCAGCGCACCGCGTCGAACTCGGGGTGCTCGGGACGCGGCCCGAGCCCGTGCACATAGGCCACCGCGAGCGCGCGCTGCGGGGCGTCGTAGGGCGACCGCGAGGCGTCGCGCCCGAACATCGACACCAGCTCGCCCTTGCCCGCCGAGACGAGCACCAGGTCGTACTTGCGCGCGAAGAAGTCCAGGTCGGAAACGGCCGCGCCGTGGATGACGAGCTGCCCGCCGCGCTGCGCGAACGTCTCCATCCAGCCGGCCATCTTCACCCGCTGGTCGACGGACTGGGCGTAGCCGTCCAGCTTGCCCACCCAGTCGATCAAGCGCTGGGACTCCGGACCGGCGACGGAGACGCCGAGGCCCTCGATCTTAGGGGCCTGGCTCTCCCAGAAGTTGATCTCCAGGTCGCGCTCATGCTGGAGCGCGGTGTGGAACATGCACTGGGTGGACATGACCCGCCCGCCGCGAATCTCGTCGGCCGTGCGGTTCGACATCAGGGTGACCTCGTAGCCGTGCGACTGCAGGCCGAGGGCGAGTTGGAGACCGGACTGGCCGGCTCCGACGATGAGTATCTTCCGCATCCTGTTGTGGCTCTCTCTCAAAAACTTGAAACCAGAACGATCGCTCCGCAGCGGGTGACCCTACGTCACTCAGATGACACGTCAAGGGCGTGGCCCACCAGCGCAAGCAGCGATTCCACAACCGTTACCCGCTTGCGCGCATCCATGATCACCACGGGTACGTGCGGCGGTACGGACAGCGCATCCCGTACGTCATCCACGCCGTAATAGGGCGTCCCCTCAAAGTGGTTGACGGCCACGATGTACGGCAGCCCGCAGCTCTCGAAGTAGTCGAGCGCCGGAAAGCAGTCCGGCAGCCGCCGGGTGTCGGCCATCACCACGGCGCCGATAGCGCCGCGCACCAGGTCGTCCCACATGAACCAGAAGCGCTGCTGGCCCGGCGTCCCGAAGAGGTAGAGGACCAGGTCGGACTCGAGCGTGATCCGGCCGAAGTCCATGGCGACCGTGGTCGTGGTCTTGTCCGGCGTCGCGGCGGTGTCGTCCACCTCCTCGCTGGCCTGCGTCATCACCGCCTCGGTGGTGAGCGGGGTGATCTCCGAAACCGAGCCGACGAAGGTCGTCTTACCGACACCGAACCCACCCGCGACCACGATCTTGGTGGCCAGAGGCGCCCGGGCCCGGTCCGTCTGCCAGCTCTGCAGGCCCTCTTCAGGGGCGGCCGCCTCCGCGGTCATGGTATTGGCGTCAGAGCCTGCGAAGTCCACTCAGCACCCTTTCGAGCGTCGTGCGGTCGGGACGGCCGGCACCGTGCCCGTTGCCGTAGACGCGGATCTTTCCCTGGTCGGCCAAGTCGCTGAGCAGCACACGGACCACGCCCAGCGGCATCTTCAGCAGTGCGGCGATCTCCGCCACCGAGCGCATCCGGCGGCAGAGTTCGACGATCGCCCGCATCTCGGGCATGACGCGGTCGGCCCATGCCCCGGCGGTCAGCTCGCGCCGTTCGTCCGGCGCCTCCAGAGCGGCCACAAACGTTTCGACGAGCAGTACGTGGCCGAAGCGGGTGCGGCCACCGGTGAGCGAGTACGGACGTACGCGTGCGGGTTTCCGGTCCGGATTGCGGGCCGGCAACTTGGGCAAGGAGGTCACTGGTCCCTCTCCAAGGACTGGCGCAGTTCACTGCGGAGTTCGGGGGTCAGGACGTGGCCGGCCCGGCCGACGAACAGCGCCATGTGGTAGGCCACGACGCTCATGTCGCAGTCCGGGGTCGCGTGCACACCCAGCAGGGAACCGTCGCTGATGGACATGACGAAGAGGCTCCCCTCCTCCATCGCGACCATGGTTTGCTTGACGTTGCCGGCGTCCATCAGCTTGCAGGCTCCGGTGGTGAGGGCGCCCATACCGGAGACGATCGTCGCCAGGTCGGCGCTCGACCCCTTGGGGCCCTCCGGCACATCGCCGCTCTGTTGAGCCGCGGCGAGACCGGGGTCGGAAGCGAGCAGCAGCAGGCCGTCGGAGGAGACCACGGCGACCGAGTGGACGCCGGGGACTTCATCCACCAGATTCGACAGCAGCCACCGCAGGTTACGGGCTTCGCTGCTCAGGCCGTAACCGCTCTGTGACTCCCCCGAACTGGGCTTGGTATACGCGCTCAACCGCGTGCCTCCTCGACTGTGCCACCGTCGTCCAGCGCCCCCGTCTGATGTTGTCCGGTTCGTTCTGCGATCTCCGCCTCGACGTCACGACGGCCCTCGCGTGCGCCCTGGTGGAAGCCGCCGAGCCGACGGCGAAGCTCCTCCGCATTCACGGACTTGGGCTGTGGGCGCGGTGCCTCGCCAGTCGCGACCACCTTCGGTGTGCGCTTGGGCAGGCCCTTGTCGGTGACGCGCTCCCACCGGGGCGCGTTGCCTGCGGCGGGTGCCGGGGCCTGGCCGGCGGGCACGGCCGGGGCCACGGAGTCGCCCGCGGCGGGCTGCTTCGGGACGGCGACCGCATCCGGCATGCCGGGCGCCGGCGAGCCGATGTCGCCGGCCGGGACGCCGTCCTCGACCCTCATGTGCTCGTCGGGCCCTATGGCGTACGGCCCGTGGGCGAAGGCGGGCAGGTCGGCAGCCGCGGCGGTGTCGAAGGCGGCGCCCGAATCGACCGACTCGGCTCCGGCCACACCGGCGTACTCCGGGCCGGCGCCCTGCGGACCACTCTCGGCAGCCTCGGCAGGCACCACCTCGGCCCCTGCGACCGCGCCGTCATCCGCAGCGGCCGGACCGGTCGTCGGCACCTGCGGCACCGCGGCCTCAGCTCCGGCCTCGGCGGCGAACGGTGACGGCGTGCCGCCGCCCGCCGCCTCGACGGCCCGCTCGGCCGCGGCCACCAGCGGGTCCGGGACAGGTGCCGCGACAGGCTCGGCTGCCGACGGCCCGGTCGCCGCGAAAGCGTCAGCCGCGGGCCCGGACTGGACCGCAGGCTCGGCCCCCCAGCCCGCCTCGGCCGTCGAGGCCTGAGCCTGCGCCTCGGCCGGCGCCTCCTCGTGCGGTATCAGAGCCTTGAGCGCCCCCGCCGCACGACGCGGAAGTGCGTTGGAGTTGGCCTCCGCCTCCGTGCCCGGCATGTTGACCGCCTGGGCCTCATCGCGTGCGGCCGCCGGCCTGATCGGCTCGCTCTTGGTCGGCAGGATCGACTTCGGGAGTACGACCACGGCCGTAACCCCGCCCTGCTTCTGCTCACGCAGCTGCACCCGTAGGCCGTGCCGCGCGGCAAGCCTGGCGACCACGTACAGACCCAGGCCCAGTGCGTCGTCCGCCCCGGAGGCGGCCCCGTCCTGCGGGTGCGGGTCGGCGAGACGGGCGTTGAGCTCCTCCAGGCGGTCGGCGGTCATGCCGATGCCCTCGTCCTGGACGGACAGCATGACCTCGCCGCTCTCCAGCAGCCAGCCGGAGAGCTCCACCTTGGCGTCCGGCGGCGAGAACGCCGTCGCGTTCTCCAGCAGTTCCGCGACGAGGTGGCTGATCGCGTCCGCCGCGAAGCCCGCGACGTGCGCGTGCGGCGGCAGGGCCTGGATCTCCACACGCTCGTAGCGCTCGATCTCACTGATCGCGGCGCGCAGCACGTCCAGCAGCGGCACCGGCCCGGTGTGGCCGCCGTGGTGCTCGGAGCCGGCGACGACGAGCAGGTTTTCGCTGTGCCGCCGCATCCGGGTGGCGAGGTGGTCGAGCTTGAACAGGGTGTCCAGACGGCCCGGGTCCTGCTCGGTGTCCTCAAGGCCCTCGATGACGCCCAGCTGCCGCTCGACGAGACCCAGCGTCCGCAGCGCCAGGTTGACGAAGCTGCCGTGTACGCGGTGCTCCAGGCCGGCCAGCCGCTCGGCGGCGTCCCGCAGCTGTTGCCGCAGCTCCTCCCGCTCGTCGGCGAGCCGCTGCCGTTCCCCGACCAGCCGTGTGCGGTCGTCGCCCAGCTGCTCCGCACGCTCGTGCAGCCGCACCGCCGTCTCGCGGAGCCGGTTGACCGACTGTACGGCCTCGGCGAACTCGTCATTGCGGCCGGTGTACTTCACCGGCTCCTGCGCGACCGGGTCGTCGGCGACCCGGCTGGTGCCGAGCCGCAGCACGGCGAGTGGCTGGGTCATCGAGCGGGCGGCCCACGTACTGATGCCCACGGCGATCAGCAGACAGGCGCCGACGATGGCGATGCGCAGCTCCAGCTCGGTGACGTCGTCGTCGCGGAGCTGGGCGAGCCGGGCGACCTCGGCGGTGGTCAGTGCGGACTCGGCGGCCCGCATCCGGTCGATCCGGCCCGAGAGCGTGGCCGCGATGCGGTCCTTGCTCAGCGCCAGGTCCTCCGGGGAGAGCTGGGGCTGGTCGGTGAGCCGCGCGAGGTAGCGCTCAGCGGTGCTGACCTCGCTGCCGTTGACGGTGTTGGCGTAGCGGTCGCGGGCCGGCTTGGGGGCCTTCTCGTCGAAGTCGGCGAGCGCCGCCTGCTCCTGGACGTAGGTGCGCTGCGCGGTACCGCTGAGCCCCGGCTGCGCACCATGCGCGGCGAGTGCGCCGAGGATCAGCCCGCGGGTCGCGGAGGCCTCCTCGACGGCGTGCCCCAGCGCGGGCAGGACGTCGGTGGGTCCGCCCGAGGCGCGGGCCGGGAGGGCGCTCGCGATGTCATCGGCGATGGCGTGCAGCCCCTGGACGATCTCGGTGTAGGCCTCGTACGTGTCGGTGGCCGGGGTGCTACCGGACATCGCCTGCTGCCGCACTTCGGGCAGCTTGTCGAGCTGGCGGCGCAGCCCGGCGGGAGCGTCGGCGCGGATCTCCTCGATCTGCCGGTCGACGCTCGCGCGGCGGCTCTCGGAGACCGCGGTGGAGCCGGAGGCGCTGCTGCGGCCCGCCGCCACGAACTCGGTCATGATGTCGCGTTCGTCGGCGAGGGAGTGCGCCAGCGAGACCGCCTGCGCGTTCAGCTCCGACAGTGTGACGAGGCGCTGGGAGTCCGTCAGGTCACCCGAGGCAACGGCTATGCCTGGTGCGCCCGCGCCGAGTACGGCGACAGCCACCACGGCAACCGATGCGACCAAGCGGTTGCGGACTCGTGCGGTCTTGCGCGGCGGTGATGCGTCAGCCGTGCCCGTAGCACCTTTCGATTGTTGCCCGTTGCCCCGAGGCCGCGTTTTCTGCACCGGTGCTCGCAATCTGTTCTCGTCTGCCCATGGCCCAGGTGACGACAGCTCACTCGTGCCATCTGCGCGCTTAGGCGCGCCGACGAGCGTTCTCCCACCCCTTGGTATGGAAAACGACCATTCCAGTACCGATGTGGGCGGGACACCCATCGCCCGCGTGGCCACCCGAACGAGTGAACCCCATATCCGAGTTGATAAACAACTCTCAGTTTCGGAGCCTGCGGGCGCCTGCGGCGCGGCGGCTGGAAAACCTCCGAGGTGCCTGGCAAGATGCGCTCCCGCAGCAATCAGGAGGCGGGAATTCCGGTGAAATTCCGGCAGTGCGGACGCTGACCGGTCCACTTCCCCGCAGGTCAAGGGTGTAACCCAGAGTTAACCGGGCCTTCCGGCACACTGTTTGCATGCGCACCGAACTCACCACTGAGGCCGGCGACCCCAAGCACCCCAATGAAGACTACGTTTCGGTAGCTCTACCAGCGTCGGGGCAGGGCGGAGCGATCGTCGTGCTGGACGGAGTGACCCCGCCGGAGGGTGACGACGGATGCGTGCACGGGGTCCCCTGGTTCTCGGTACGACTCGGCGGCGCGTTGCTCGAACTGTCCGGTTCGCGGCGGGATATGACTCTGGATGATTGCCTAGCGGAGTCGATCATCCGTACCGCGAACACTCACCGCTCAACCTGTGACCTTTCTCACGTCCGAACACCCCAGGCAACCGTCGTCGCGGCGCGCTGGGACGAGGCCTCGGTGGAGTATCTGGTGCTCTCCGATTCCGTGTTGCTCCTCGAGCGGCCGGACGCAGCGGTCACCCCTGTCCTGGACGACCGGCTGGACCACCTGCCGGACGATGTACGCGCCCTGCGCGACGCCGTGCGCGCCCTGCCGCGCGGCTCAGCCGAGCGGCGGGCGGCGGGAGCGGCGTACGGGCGGGCCGTGGAGGCGTTGCGCAACGCCGAGGGCGGCTTCTTCACGGCGGCGGCCGACCCTGGGGTGGCGGCGCGGGCCGTGACGGGCACTGTGCCGCGCGCGGAGGTACGGACGCTGGTCGTAATGACGGATGGCGCGGCGCGATGGGTGCAGGTCTTCGGCGAGGGCGACTGGGCGCAGTGCGTGGCGCTGCTGCGGAAGGAGGGCCCGCGGGCGCTGGTCGACCGCGTCCGCGCGACGGAGGCCGCGGATCCGGACTGCACGGCCTTCCCGCGCGGCAAGGCGCGGGACGACGCGTCGGTGGTACTGGTGGAGCTCTAGCCGTCGGGGAATGGGGCTCAGGGGCGCAAGTCGTCTGTACTGCCAGATTTATTGCCTCAACGCATGCTTCAGGGCAAGCGCTTCGTGAAGGACCCCATGACCGAGCAGCCGGCGGGGTGCTCGGGCGAACGAAACGGGGGCACGGCTCTACGGCCGCGCCCCCGTGTGAAGTCCCGTCAGCGGTGGGTTCGGTGGTGGTCGGTGTGAGCGGCGCGAGTGTGGTGGCCCGTGGCACCGGGGGGCAGCGTGCGAGGACCGCGCCTCATCCGGCCGCTTCACCTTCGCAGCCTTCGGTTGACGCCGGAGTGCGGGCTGCCCAGCGTCCACGGGCCCTTCACCTGTCCACCCCTTGGCTGAACACCAAGCTGTGGTCATACGGGCTTGTTGGCCCGTTTCACCTGCGCCGCCTTGGGCTGAGCTGCAGGGCGCGGAGACGCCGGCTTTCACGGCTGCTGGATCTTGGCAGCCTTGGACTGGGCTGCAGACTGCGCGGACCGCGGCTTCCGCGGCGGCTGGGCCTGCGCGGGTTTGGGGTGTGGGCTGGCCTTGGCGCAGTGGCAAGGTGCGGGGGCCGCGGTTTGGGCGGGCACTTGCCCTGCGGACCATGCCCGTACGGGCCGCCATGGGGGCAGAGGTGCGGGGGCGGTGGCGGTTTTTGGCGCGGCGGGGCGTTCAATCGCGAACGCCTCCGCGGTGTCCTCGCCGATGAGCCCGCCGACGGCGTAGACACAGGGACCACTCGCGCTGTGCTTGGGACACAGCGCCGCAGCACCCACCAGGAGGCGGCGAGCGGTCGGCATCGGGGGCAGACTCGCCCACGCATTGGTCGCCGGACTGTACGCCTCCAGCGTGCCCAAGTTGGCCAAGCCGTCGTGCCCGCCGACGGCGTACACGCAGGTATGCCTGCCGACCGCCGTTCCCCCGGCTCATCGACGCAGCCACCGGCAGGAAACACGGCCCGTTCGCAAGACGACGCACGCGCCTGTTGCGCTGCCAATGCAGCCCACCACCGTCCCTCCCAGCAGGTCATCTCCCGCCTGAAGTCTGTCCCCCACCCAGCCCAAGCCTGATCCGTTCGACATGCGAACCCCCGCCAAGAACGTTGTGATGAGCCCGCGGACAGCATCGCCCGCACACCACTTCCCAGTGCTGCCACGCCAGTCCCCGGCAGGCCTCCGCGACTCAGGAAGGAATATTGATCATGCACCTTCGCACTCCGGCTCCCGAAGGCAAGAGCTCAGGTGCCTCTCGCAAGCGACGTCTGCTCTACCGGACCTGCTTGGCGACCATGACCGCAGGTGCCGCCCTCGGCGGGCTCGCGCTGGCTCCCACCGCCCAGGCCACCGCCCAGCAGACGGCTGCCGCGCCCCAGCACGGCCTCACGGGATTCCTCGCCAATGGGACGTTCACTCCCCCCGTCGGCATCTCGGAGGTATTCGTCCAGGCATGGGGCGGCGCAGGAGGCGGAGGAGGCGGAGGCGGCGGCGCCGCGGGTGCCGGCGGCGACGGCCACGGCGGAGGCGGCGGCGGTGGCGCCTCAGGCGGTTTCGTCTGGTGCAAGATCACCGTCGTCCCAGGAGCCACGTACCATGTGACTGTGGGCCTCGGCGGAGCAGGCGGCACGGGCGGCCCAGGGGGCAGCCCCGACGGCAGTGACGGCAACCCTGGGGTGGCTGGAACCTTCACAAGGATCGTGAAGGTCAGCAGCGGCGCCACGATCGTCAACGCCAACGGTAGTCCGGGCGGTGGCGGCGGTGGCGGGGCCGCGCTCGAAGGGACCGGTGCCGGCGGTGTCGGCGGTGTCGGCAGCACCACCAACTATTGCCAGGGGCCGCCCGCCGCTTTGGACCGCAAGGGCAATGACGGGCAGGAGGGCATGAGCGGCAACGGTGGCGGAGCCGGCGGCGAGGCCGTCGACGGAATCATCGCCCAGCGGCCGGGCAGAGCACTCGGCGGAGCCGGCGGCGACGGCGGCGTGCCCACTTCGCCTACCACAGGTAGCGCCGGAGACGACGGCACTGACGGCGGCGACGGCTACGCCGTCATCTACTGGTAGTCAGACCCGGTCGCCTCGTCATCCTGTGGGCTACGCGAACCAACCTGATCATTCGTCAGACAGAATCCACCAGCTCGACAGCTCAGTTCGCGGCAGTGTGACCTCGAGCACTTACAACGCGGAACCTCCGTTCGATCGGCCCCAGGCAATCACCACTCGGGCGCGCGAATCCGGGGGCGCGGCCCAGGGTCACGCCCCCGATTCATTTGCCGTCAGCCGTGGGCCCGGGGTCGCTGACCCTTGGCGTGGGAGACAGGGTGCGAAGGCCGCGGTTTGTGCGGTCACTTCACCTTCGTCGGCTTGGCCTTCGCAGCCTCGGTCTTCGTTGCCTGGGGCTGGACAGCAGGGCGTTGGGACCCCTTGTTGTTCGGTCCCTTCACCTGCACACCCTTGGGCTCGGCGGCAGGCTGCGAGGCCTGCGGCTTCTGCGCCGGCTGAGCCTGCGCGGCCTTGGGATGCGGGCTGCCCTCGTCACAGTGGCAAGAGTGCGGAGGCCGCGGCTTGGGCGGGCACTTCCCATGCGGGCACGAGTGTGGAGGCTGTGGGGTCGGGGGGCGTTCAATCGCGAACGCCTCCGCCGTACTCAGGAGACCGGAGCTGTTGAACCCGCCGACGGCGTACACGCAGTGGCCACTCGGCGCCTTGGGGCAGGGTGCCGCCGATGCCGCCAGAGCCTCGCGGGTGGTCGGCATCGACGGCAGGGTCACCCAGGCATTGGTAGCGGGACTGTACGCCTCCACCGTATCCAGGACGCCACTGCTAGGAGTCCCGCCGACGGCGTACACGCAGCCGTCTGTCAGCCCCGTCGGGCAGGTCGCCGACGCTCCCGCCAGGAAGGAGCGAGCAGTCGGCAGCGACGGCAGGGTCACCCAGGCATTGGTGGCTGGGCTGTACGCCTCCACCGTGCCCAGAGTGCCGGAGTCGTTGAACCCGCCGAAGGCGTACACACAGGTGCCCTGCAGCGCCGGCACCGACGCGGGACACGGCGCCGCCGCACCCGCCAGAGCCTCGCGGGCGGTCGGCATCGACGGCAGACTCGCCCAGGCATTGGTCGCAGGGCTGTACGCCTCCACCGTATCGAGGAAGCCGGAGCCGTTGACCCCGCCGACGGCGTACACACAAGTGCCCTGCAGCGCCGGCACCGACGCCGGGCAAGGCGCCGCCGCACCCGCCAGACCCTCGCGGGCGGTCGGCATCGACGGCAGACTCGCCCAGGCATTGGTCGCAGGGCTGTACGCCTCCACCGTATTGAGGAAGCCGGAGCCGTTGACCCCGCCGACGGCGTATACACAGGTGTTGGTCACCCCCGTCGGACAGGGCCCCGCCGCACCCGCCAGATCCCCGCGGGCGGTTGGCATCGAGGGCAGAGTCGCCCAGGCATTGGTAGCCGGACTGTAGGCCTCCAACGTGCTCACGCTGTCGAAAGAGCTGTTGAGCCCCCCGACGGCGTACACACAGGTGTTGGTCAGCCCCGTCGGGCAGGGTGCCGCCGCACCCGCCAGCAAGTCCCGGGCGGTCGGCATCGACGGCAGGGTCAACCACACACCCTGGGCGTTCGCCGCAGTGGCCGTCAAAGCCAGAAGGGGTGCCAGCACCGCGACGCCAAGCCGCCGCCGCCACGAGCGCCAACGCGGCGGCGTTCGACCGCCCGCCACCGGCGCACGCGCCGGCTTCGAGCCGGGGGCACCGCGACGCGGCAGCAAGACCTCTACAGGGCCCTTCACTGGACCCGACCGACAACTGATGCCCATCGGACACCTCTTTCATGGCACGCCGCAGCAGCCCGCTGCGACCGGAATGAGATATATATGACTATTCATATCGGCATGGATCGGGAGCCAATCACCCATCACACGACTGAACGCATGAAACGAAACAGCCACCGGGCCGGCAGGCCACAGCAGATGGCGACCGAGCAGCCTGCTGGGTGCTTGACATGCGAAATCGGGGGCGTGGCCAAAGCCGCGCCCCCGATTCACTTGCCGTCAGCCGTCGGCCTCATGACTGCCGGTTTGAGGCTCACGAGAGTGCTGACCCCTGGCCAGGGAGCCTGGCTGCGGGGATCCCGGCTTGTGCGGAGGCTTCACCTGAGCACCCTTGGGCGGGGCGGCAGGGGGCGGAGAACCTGGCTTGTGAGGCGGCTGGACCTTCGGGCCCTTGGGCGGGGCGGCAGGGGGCGGTGACGCCGGCTTGTGCGGCGGCTCAGGCATTCGTAGCAGGGCTGAAAGCCTCCACCTTGACCGATAGGCCGGACACGTCGCTGCCACCGATGGCATAGACGCAACGTGCCCGCAGTCGCTGGTCCGAACCGCGTGCACGCGGCGGAGGCGCGGGACCCGGACTGCACGGCCTTCCCACGGGGCAACGCATGGGACGACGCATCGGTAGTGCTGGTGGAGCTTTAGCGGTCCGGAAGGCGGTGCAGGGCGGCTCAGGTCACCACCCCTTCGGAGTTTGTTGCCTCAACGCACGCTTCATGGCAAACAATTCGTGACACCCCATGCCCAGCAGCAGGCTGGGTGCTCGGGCGACGGATCGGGGGCACGGCCGCCACGGCGCGCCCCGGATTCATGTGCCATCAGCCGTGGGCGCGAGGCGGTGGGCCTTGGCGTGGGACACAGGGTGCGAGGACCGCGGCTTGTGCGGCTTCACCTGCGCAGCCTTGCCCTTCGCTGCCTTGTGCTGGGCGGCAGCGCGCGGTGACCCCGGCTTGTTCGGCCCCTTCACCTTCACAGGCTTGGGCTGAGCAGCAGGGTGCGGGGACCCCGGCCTGTGCGGCTGCTGGACCTTCGCTGCCTTGGGCTGAGCAGCAGGGTGTGCAGGTCCCGGCTTGTGGGGCTGCTGGGCTTGTGCGGCCTTGGGCTTGGCGGCAGGCTGCGATGCCCGCGGCTTCTGCGCCGGCTGGGCCTGCGTGGCCTGGGGGTGCGAACCGTCCTTGCCGCAGCGGCACGGGTGCAGGGGCCGCGGCTTGGTCGGGCACTTCCAGTGCGGGCAGGGGTGTGGGGGAGGCGGCTGGGGCGCAGGACGTTCAATCGCAAATGCTTCCGCCGTGTCCAGGGCGCCGAGGTTGTTGGCGCCACCGACGGCGTACATGCAGGGGTTATTCGGCACCTTGGGGCAGGGTGCCGCAGCCGCGGCCAGGAGTTCGCGGGGGGTTGGCATCGACGGCAGGGTCACCCAGGCATTGGTCGCCGGACTGTAGACCTCGAGCGCGTCCGAGGTGGCAAACAGCGAGGTGCCGGGGTTCCCGCCGACGGCGTATACGCAAGTGTTAGTCACACCCGTCGGGCAGGGCGCCGCCGCCCCTGCCAGATTCCCGCGGGCGGTCGGCATCGACGGCAGAGTCACCCAAGCATTCGTGGCCGGACTGTACGCCTCCACCGTGCCCAGGAAACCGGGTGCGCTATTGTTCCCGCCGATGGCGTACACACAGGTGCCCTGCAATGTCGGCACCGACGCGGGACAAGGCGCCGCAGCCCCCGCTAGACCTCCGCGGGCGGTCGGCATCGACGGCAGGGTCGCCCAGGTGTTGGTGGCCGGACTGTACGCCTCCACCGTGGCCAGGGTGCTGGAGCTGCTGAACCCGCCGAGGGCGTACACGCAGGTGCCTTGCAGCGCCGGCACCGACGCGGGACAGGGCGCCGCAGCCCCCGCCAGGAAGGAGCGGGCGGTCGGCATCGACGGCAACGTCGCCCAGGCATTGGTAGCCGGACTGTACGCCTCCACCGTGGCCAGGGTGCTGGAGCTGCTGAACCCGCCGAGGGCGTACACGCACGTGTTTGCCAGAGCCGTCGGACAAGGCGCCGTAGCCCCCGCCAGATCCCCGCGGGCGGTCGGCATCGACGGCAGGGTCGCCCAGACATTGGTAGCAGGACTGAACGCCTCCACCGTGGCCAGGGCGGTGCCACTGCCGGGGTTCCCGCCGAATACGTACACACACGTGTTTGCCAGACCCGTCGGACAGGGCGCCGCAGCCCCCGCCAGCTCCAGGCGGGCGGTCGGCATCGACGGCAGGGTCAACCACACACCCTGGGCGTTCGCGGCAGTGGCCGTCAACGCCAGCAGGGGCGCCAGCAGCGCCACGACGAGCCGCCGTCGCCACGAGCGCCAACTCGGTAGATTTCGGCTTCCAGCCACCGGCGCGACCACCAACTGCAAACCGGGGCCACCGCGAGGCGGCAGCAAGACATCCATGGGCCCCTTCATGGGACCCGACCGACAACTGATGTCCATCGGACACCTCTTTCATGGCACGCCGCAGCAGCCCCGCCGCGACCGAAATGAGCGATTCGTGGTTATTCATATCGACATATCAAAGCTGCCAATCGCCCATTCACACAGCCAGACGGATGAGCTGCCCCGGCCTCAGGTGCAGCACACCGCCCAGCTAGGTCCGCGTGCCCCGGTGACGCGGGCACTCGCACGGCGGGTATGTGTTGGGGTTCGGGAGCGGCGCCCAGGGGTCGTCGGCGCGGACGGTGACCGTACGGATAGGGGTCCGCTCGCCCGTCGGGGAGAGGCGGTAGACGACCAGCGTCATACGGTGCGGCTCGTCGAGGGGCTTCATGCGCGCTCCCGGATCCAGGAGGCGAGAGCGAACACCTCGGTCGCGGACGCGCCGCCGAGGTGGACATACGGCTGACCCATCACCGGGAAGCCGCCCGTGAGGGACGGCAGTTTGCAGCCGGCCAGGGCAAGCGCATCGGCCAACTCCTCGGCCGCGCGCCGGGCAACGGCGAGTGGGCAGCTTGCTTACGTCGAGGGGCAAGCCGACAGCCAGCTCGTATCCGACCGGAAGAAGGTCAGCGCTCTAATGAAGCGATATGACATGATCCGGACACAGGCCCTCTCGACCGGGGAATCGGCCCAGTTAATCGAGGAGTTGGCGGGGCAACTATGAGCAGCGATCTGATGTGGTTCAAGTCGAGCTACAGCGGCCCGCAGGGCGGAGACTGCATCGAGGTCGCCATCACCTGGCGCAAGTCCAGCTATAGCGCGCCTGGGGACGCCGACTGCGTCGAGGTCGCCTCCTCCCCCGGCACCGTCCACGTACGGAACTCCAAGGACAAGACCGGGCCCGCCCTCTCCTTCTCTCCCTCCGCCTGGGCGGACTTCGTCGCCTTCGCCGCCCATCAGCCGGTCATTGGCCCGGTCAGCGGTCGATGAGCTGAGCCATCAACTCGGGTGTCAATAAGGGACGGTCGCCCGTACGCCTCTGAACAGGCCGCCCGCGGCTGCCGTATTACACGGCAAGCGGGGAGTCAGCCGCCGCACCGGCTCAGGAGGTCTGCCAGGGATGTCCGCCCATCGCACCGCGGCCGGAGCCGCGTTCGCCGGTGTCACACTGCTCATCCTGTCCGCTGTGGCCGCACAACCGGCCGCCGCGCACGGAGCGCCGACGGACCCGGTGAGCCGGGTGTTCGCCTGCGGACCCGAAGGGAAGCAGTACGCGCGGTCGGCGGCCTGCAAGGCCGCCATCGCCGCGAACGGCGGCGCCTCGTTCGAGCAGTGGGACAACCTGCGCGTGGCCGATGTCCGCGGCCGGGACCGCCGGCTCATACCGAACGGACGGTTGTGCAGCGCGGGCATCGACGCCTACAAGGGCCTGGATGTCGCCCGCGCCGACTGGCCCGCCACCACCCTGAAGGCCGGTTCCGACCTCACGCTCAGCTACGCGTCGACCATCCCGCACAAGGGGTCGTTCAGCCTCTACCTCACCAAGGACGGCTACGACCCGGCCAAGCCGCTGACGTGGAACGACCTGGACGCCAAGCCGTTCGCCACCGCCACCGACCCGGCACTGCAGAGCGGCGCGTACCGCATCAAGGGCAAGCTGCCCGCCGACCGCACCGGCCGTCACATGGTCTTTACGGTCTGGCGGAACACCGACACCCCCGACACCTATTACTCATGCTCGGATGTCGTACTGACCAGCGGTGACAAGAACACCGACAACAGCGGAGGCGGTCAAGCGGCCAAGGACCCAGCCAAGGACGCCGCCAAGGCCCCCGCCTCCGAGGAACCCCAGCAGCGCGCGGCCCCGTCCGCGCAGCCCCACGAGTCGTCCCCCTCCCAGCCCGACGAGTCGTCCCCCTCCCGGCAGCCCACGGCCGTCGCGAGCCACCCCCACGAGGGCCTCACGATCGCGCTCGCCGGTGCGGCGGCGACCTTGATCGCCCTCGGCGGAGTGGGCGCGTTTCTGTACCGCCGGCGGCGGCGCCGCTGACGGACGTCTGCCGCTCTCACCACCTCATCTCTCGTCGACCTGTCGTCGCATCATGTCTTGCCACCCCCCGGCGCCGCCACCGCTCACGCCACCGAGGCGTACGCACACCGTAAGGAGATCCCGTCGTGTCTCAACCGCTTGATACCGGCGTTCTGCGCACAGCGGCCCACAGCCCGTCGTGGGCCATGCTCAACCGCGTGGCGCCTGGCGACTGGCACGATTCCCAGGAGCGAGCACACGGAGGCAACTGGCGCGAGGACGGCGAGGACGCGGACGACGCCGATTATCCCGATCACGGCGCTTCGCGGCGGATCGCGGCGGCTCCGTCGGCCCCATCGGCCCCGTCGTCCCGGGTGGACTTCTGTATCCCGTGCAATCCGTACTTCCCCCCGCCCGAAATGTTCGCCCGAATACAGGACTCGTTGAAGACGATCCTGACCTACTACCCGAGTGATGCCGGCACCATCACGGCCGAGCTGTGCAACGTACTGAAGCTCAATCCTCAGACGGTCGCCATGGGGAACGGGTCGACCGAGCTGATCACGTGGATCGACCATCTGCTGGTGCGGGAGAGCCTCGCCGTCCCGATCCCGACGTTCGGCCGCTGGACCGACCAGCCCCTGGAGACCGGCAAGCGGGTCGACATGTACCCGCTGCGGGAGGAGGAGGACTTCACCCTGGACCCGCGGGAGTACGTCGACTTCGTACGGCGCCGGGGCTCGAAGGTGGCCGTGATCTGCAACCCCAACAACCCGGACGGGGGTTACCTGAAGCGCAGGCAGGTGCTGCGGCTGCTGGACGATCTGGGGGACCTGGACCTGGTGGTGGTCGACGAGTCGTTCATCGACTTCGTCGACGCGGAGCGGAATCCGTCCGTCGCGGACGAGGCCGCGATCCGTCCCAATGTGATCGTGCTGAAGAGCCTCGGAAAGAACTTCGGGATGCACGGGATCAGGTTCGGCTACCTGGTCGCCAACCCCGGTCTCGCAGCGAAGGTCCGTGAGGTCCTGCCCAAGTGGAACCTCAATTCCTTCGCCGAGACGGTGGTCTTCATGCTCAGGGAGTACGGGGACGAGTACCGCCGGAGCCTGGAGCTGCTCGCGCGCGACCGGGCCCAGATGTGCAATGCGCTGTCGGGCGTGCCAGGGCTCGTGGTCTTCCTCTCACAGGGGAACTTCCTCCTGGTGAAACTGCCCGACGGGGTGGACGGGGCCGTGCTGCGCGACCGGCTGCTGGCCGAGCACGGCGTGTTCGTCCGCGAGTGCGGTAACAAGCTCGGCAGCAGCAGCCAGTTCCTGCGGCTGGTGGTACGGCCGCAGGAGGACGTACAGCGGCTGTTGGCAGGCCTGAACGCCTGTCTGCACGGCGGCCCGTCGGCGGCCGTGGCCCGTCATCCGAGGGCGGTCGCTGCCCTGGGTCCGGCGTTCCCCTCCAGGCGCATCGCCGCATCGGCGTAATGGGCTGAACGTTGTGCTTGTCGTGCCCGGGGTGCGGCCCGGGCACGACCCCTCTCGCCCATCCAGCGCATCACCTCGTGCTGACCTGAGCCCCGCGAGCCAAGACTGGGGAGGTGTACTCAGCCAGCCTCAGTTCTCGTCCCTGCCCTCCTGCTGGGCGTTCAACTGGTGGAGGAGCCGGGCCAGTTCGGCGACCTCCGCGCGGTCCCAGGAGGCGAGCCTGCGTACGTACTGCTGGCGGCGCGCCTTGCGGATCGCCGAGAAGCGGGCGCGGCCCTCTTGAGTGAGGTCGACCAGGGAGGCCCGCCCGTCGGCCGGGTCCGGGTGCCGCGTGACCAGGCCCAGGTTCTCCAGGGCCCGCAACTGGCGGCTCATCGTGGCCTTGCCGACGCCGAAGTAGGCCGCGAGGTCGGTCGCCCGCTGCCGGCCGGCGTCCGCCAGCCGGACCAGCAGGCCGTACGCCGCCGGTTCCAGGTCGGGGTGCAGCGCGCGGGCCAGTTCGCCGGAGGAGGCTCGGGCACGGCGCAGAAAGACCGCCAATTCCCTTTCCAGTGCCAGAAAGGCGGGGTCCTCGGCCCCTCCGGGCTCGGTGTTCTGCACGGGAGCGCCCTTTCGGCTGTCCGGGGGTTTCCTCGGGACGGGATGTTCTTTCAGCGACGGCAGTCGTCGCAGTTCCGCCAGTATTTCGCAGGATTAGACCAACGGCAGCACCGTGCCGCCCGTTCCATGGCCTTCTGGCATGGGCATACCAACCACACTCTCTCTCCCCCACGAAAGCCCCGGAGGCACGCGTATGCCCGTGTACGCATCCACTTCACCAAGAGCCCGCCGGCCGTTCACGACCGTGACCGGGCTCCTCGCCGCTCTGCTCGCCCTCTTCGTGATCGCCATGCCGGGTACGGCGGTCGCGGGCGGGGGTCCCGAGCCCATTCCCCACCCTGAGCGGGACTGGATGGGCTCGACCGTCCTGCGGCACGAGGGCGGCGGCGCGCGCGGCGTCCCGCCACCCAGGCCGCTCGCGGCGGTCGAGGGCGTGGACGTCAGCAGCCATCAGGGGAACGTCAACTGGGCGGCCCTGTGGACCAGTGGCGTCCGCTTCGCCTACGTCAAGGCGACCGAGGGCACGTCGTACACGAACCCGTACTTCACGCAGCAGTACGGCGGCTCGTACGACATCGGCATGATCCGGGGCGCCTACCACTTCGCGCTGCCGGGCAACTCCAGCGGATCCGCCCAGGCCACGTACTTCGTGGGGCACGGCGGCGGCTGGTCGAACGACGGCAAGACGCTGCCCGGCGTGCTCGACATCGAGTACAACCCGTACGGCGCCACCTGCTACGGCAAGACGCAGAGCGGGATGGTCAGCTGGATCCGGGACTTCCTGAACACCTACCGCTCGCTGACCGGGCGCCATGCGGTGATCTACACGACGACCGCCTGGTGGACGACCTGCACGGGGAACTACAGCGGGTTCGCGAGCACCAGCCCGCTGTGGATCGCGCGTTACGCGTCGGCTCCCGGCACTCTGCCGGCCGGCTGGAGCTACTACACCTTCTGGCAGTACACCTCCTCCGGCCCGATCGTCGGTGACCACGACAGGTTCAACGGGACGTACGCGCGACTGCAGGCCCTCGCCAACGGCTGAGGCGGAGAGCCCCGGAAACGCGGCCGGCCCCTCCCGGGTATGGAGGGGCCGGCCGGACCGCTCGCGTCCGAGCGAGCCAAAGGGCGCGCCGGCGTCGAAAGGGAGGGAGTGGGGGCACCTCCCAGCGGTAGCTGGGGGTGCGCGGAGGGCCCGAGGAACGAGGGCCCGAGCACGGTCGCCCGTCGACACCGGGTCTGGGGGCACCTCCCAGCGGTAGCTGGGGGAGCCCGGAGGCGAGCGAGGGGCGAAGCGTCACGCCGCGACCGGGACCTCCGCCGACGCGGGCTGGAGGGCCAACTCCAGCACCTGGCGGACGTCGGAAAGCGCGTGGACCTCGAGCTTCTCCAGCACCTCGGCGGGCACATCGTCCAGGTCGGGCTCGTTCCGCTTGGGGATGATCACGGTGGTCACCCCGGCCCGGTGGGCCGCCAGCAGCTTCTGCTTCACACCGCCGATGGGCAGGACCCGCCCGGTGAGGGAGACCTCTCCGGTCATGGCCACGTCCGGGCGGACCTGGCGGCCGGAGAGCAGCGAGGCCAGCGCCGTGGTCATCGTGATGCCCGCACTCGGGCCGTCCTTCGGTACGGCGCCCGCGGGGACGTGCAGGTGCACGCCGCGCTCCTTCAGGTCGCCGACCGGAAGTTCGAGCTCCGCGCCGTGGGAACGCAGGAAGGAGAGCGCGATCTGGGCGGACTCCTTCATCACATCGCCGAGCTGGCCGGTCAGGGTCAGGCCCGCGCCGCCGGTCTCCGGGTCGGCCAGCGACGCCTCGACGTAGAGAACGTCGCCGCCCGCGCCGGTGACCGCGAGCCCGGTCGCCACGCCCGGTACGGCGGTACGCCGCTCCTCCGGGTCCTGGGCCGACTCCGGGACATGGTGCGGCCGGCCGATGAGCGCGCGCAGGTCGTCCGGTCCGATCATCACCGGGAACTCCTGTTCGCCGAGTTCGTGCTTCGCGGCGATCTTGCGCAGCAGCCGGGCCACCGAGCGCTCCAGGTTCCGTACGCCGGCCTCGCGGGTGTACTCGCCCGCCAGCTTGCGCAGCGCGCCGTCCCCGATCGCGACCTCGCCGGGCTCGAGCCCGGCGCGCTCCAGCTGGCGCGGCAGCAGGTGGTCGCGGGCGATGGTGACCTTCTCGTCCTCGGTGTAGCCGTCGAGCCGGACGAGCTCCATCCGGTCGGCGAGCGCCTCCGGAATCGCCTCCAGGACGTTGGCGGTGGCGAGGAAGACGACGTCGGACAGGTCAAGTTCCACCTCCAGGTAATGGTCCCGGAAGGTGTGGTTCTGCGCCGGGTCGAGGACTTCGAGGAGCGCCGCGGCCGGGTCGCCGCGGAAGTCGGAGCCCACCTTGTCGATCTCGTCCAGCAGGACGACCGGGTTCATGGACCCGGCCTCCTTGATGGCGCGGACGATACGGCCGGGGAGCGCGCCGACGTAGGTGCGCCGGTGGCCGCGGATCTCGGCCTCGTCGCGGACGCCGCCGAGCGCGACCCGTACGAACTTCCGGCCCATGGCGCGGGCGACGGACTCGCCGAGCGAGGTCTTGCCGACGCCGGGCGGTCCGACGAGCGCCAGCACGGCGCCGCCGCGTCGGCCGCCGACGACGCCCAGTCCCCGGTCGGCGCGGCGCTTGCGGACGGCCAGGTACTCGGTGATCCGCTCCTTGACGTCGTCCAGGCCGGCGTGGTCGGCGTCCAGCACGGACTTGGCGCCAGGGATGTCGTACGCGTCCTCGGTGCGCTCGTTCCACGGCATCTCCAGGATGGTGTCGAGCCAGGCGCGGATCCAGCTGCCCTCGGGGCTCTGGTCGGAGGAGCGCTCGAGCTTGTCGACCTCCTTCAGCGCCGCCTCCCGCACCTTTTCGGGGAGATCGGCGGCCTCCACGCGGGCCCGGTAGTCGTCGGACTCGTTCTCCGGCTCGCCCCGCAGCTCGGCCAGCTCCTTGCGGACGGCCTCCAGCTGCCTGCGCAGCAGGAACTCGCGCTGCTGCTTGTCGACGCCCTCCTGGACGTCCTTGGCGATCGCCTCGGCCACGTCCTGCTCGGCGATGTGCTCGCTCAGCCACTTGATGGCCAGCTTGAGGCGGGCGACGGGGTCGGTGGTCTCCAGCAGCTGGACGCGCTGCTGGACGGTGAGGAAGGGCGAGTAGCCGGAGTTGTCGGCGAGCTGCGAGACATCGTCGATCTGCTGGACCCGGTCCACGATCTGCCAGGCGCCGCGCTTGCGCAGCCAGCTGGTGGCGAGGGCCTTGTACTCCTTCATCAGCTCGATGACCGAGCCGGGCAGGCCGGCGCCGTCGGGGCCGGTCGGAGTGACCTCTTCGACCTCGGTGCCCTCGATCCAGAGCGCGGCCCCGGGGCCGGTGGTCCCAGCGCCGATCCGCACCCTGCGCACACCGCGGATCAGGGCGCCGGGGTCGCCGTCGGAGAGCCGGCCGACCTGCTCAACCGTGCCGAGCGTGCCGATGGCGGCGTACGTGCCGTCGATCCGTGGCACGAGCAGGACCCGTGGCTTGCCTCCGCCGGCTCCCTCTGTGCGGGCGTGGGCCTGTGCGGCCTCGACCGCGGCGCGTACCTCGGTGTCGGACAGGTCGAGCGGCACCACCATTCCGGGCAGCACGACCTCGTCATCGAGCGGCAGCACGGGCAGGGTGAGCGATGCGGGCATGGAAGGCATGATCTCCCCTTCGGCAGGCAAGTTGAGCTTCATTGACTCAATGCGTGGGCGCTCCGCGTTGTTCCCGGAGTCTGTTCGCTGTGAGCGATCGCTTACCCCCGCGCGCGGGGCCGCTTCCCACCGCTCCGCGGCGGGGTCCCCCTTTGACGGGCCCAGGTGGGCCGGGACAGGGACACCACCCATGAAAGGGGCGGGTGGGCGGGAAGAGAGCCGCACCGAAGGCGCGGAAGTGATCCAGGCCCGCGGCCGGCCCGTGCGCCGGGCAGGCGGCGGTACGGGGCCGGGCACCGTCCGCACCGGAGGGGACGGCGGTGGTATGGGGTTCACCTGACCACCCGCCACGGCGCGTTCACCGGGGCGACAGCCGGTGGCGGCACGAAGTTCCGCCGCCGGGTGCTCGTTAGGCTGGGCGGCGCAGCTGCCGCGCGACGCAGGAGGTTCCTGAGCCATGCCTGGACCGAGTGCCGATCTTCTGCCGGTGACGGTCGACCGCCGCGAGGGCCCGTACGGCGAGGTGGTGCTGCGGCAGCGCGGGGAGCATTTCGAGATCATCGCCAACGGCTGCTTTCTGATGGACACCTCGGACGGCCGCTCCGAGCGGCGGCTGGTGGACGCCGCGCTCGCGGCCCTGCCGGCGGAGTGCGTCGCGCCGTCCGTGCTGATCGGCGGACTCGGGGTCGGGTTCTCCGTCGCCCGCGCCGCCGCGGAGCCCCGCTGGGGGCGGATCGCGGTCGTCGAGCGCGAGCAGGCCGTCATCGACTGGCACCGGACCGGGCCGCTGTCCCGGATCTCCGCGGCCGCGCTGGCCGACCCGCGGACCGAGATCGTCCGCGCGGACCTGGTCGCGTACGTCCAGGAGGCCCCGGTCAGGTACGACGCGTTGTGTCTGGACATCGACAACGGCCCGGACTGGACCGTCGACGAGGACAACAACAGCCTCTACGGTCCTGCCGGGCTCACCGCCTGCCGTGAGCGGCTGAGCCCCGGCGGTGTGCTGGCCGTCTGGTCTGCCCGGCCGTCCGCCGTCTTCGAGGACGCACTCCGAAATGCCGGATTTATCGAGGTACAGACGGAAGAGGTAACAGTCGCCCGGGGCGAGCCGGATGTTGTTCACCTCGGGGTTCGCCCTGCGTAGCAGAGCATCGCGCCGTGCCCGTACCCTGCTTGCCAGCGACGACAGCACACACCGGCACGACGGGGACATGCAGGGGCGGGCGATGGAGCAGACACACCAAAACGGCGTCGGCGGCGCGGCGGCGACCACTCCCGGGGCCCAGCGCCGCGTCCTGGTCGTCGAGGACGACGCCACGATCGTCGACGCCATCGCGGTCAGGCTGCGCGCCGAGGGCTTCCAGGTGCAGACGGCCCACGACGGCCCGGCCGCCGTGGAGGCCGCCCAGGTCTGGCAGCCCGACCTGCTGGTACTCGATGTGATGCTGCCCGGGTTCGACGGGCTGGAGGTCTGCCGCCGGGTGCAGGCCCAGCGGCCGGTCCCGGTGCTGATGCTGACCGCGCGCGACGACGAGACCGACATGCTGGTGGGCCTCGGGGTCGGCGCCGACGACTACATGACCAAACCGTTCTCCATGCGCGAACTGGCGGCACGGGTGCATGTGCTGCTGCGGCGCGTGGAGCGGGCGGCCCTGGCCGCGAACACCCCGCGCAGCGGCATCCTGCGGCTCGGGGAGCTGGAGATCGACCACGCACAGCGCCGGGTGCGGGTGCGCGGCGTGGACGTGCACCTGACGCCGACCGAGTTCGACCTGCTGGTGTGCCTGGCGAACACACCGCGCGCGGTGCTCTCGCGCGAGCAACTGCTGGCCGAGGTGTGGGACTGGGCGGACGCCTCCGGCACCCGGACCGTCGACAGCCACATCAAGGCACTGCGGCGCAAGATCGGGGCGGAGCGGATCCGTACGGTCCACGGCGTGGGGTACGCACTGGAGACTCCGGCCACCCCCACCCCATGATCGGGCCCAGACCGTGAGCCGGCCCTCCTCCGCCAAGCGCCGCAGCAGCCCGAGTGTCTGGACCCGGGTGTGGGAGGCGCTGCGGCCGCTGGACCCGTACCGGTCGGTCAAGGCCGCGCTGGGCGCGCTGGTGATCGTCTCGGTGACCATCACCACCCTGCTGATCTTCGTGGCGATCCACACCCGCACCGAGCTGCGTGTGGTCACCATCTTCTCGATCATCGCGACGATGCTGATCACCCAGTTCGTGGCCCATGGCCTGACCTCGCCGCTGGACGAGATGAAGACCGTCGCCCGCGCGATGGCGCACGGCGACTACAGCCGGCGGGTGCGGGCGGACCGGCGGGACGAGCTGGGCGACCTCGCCGCCACCTTCAATCACATGGCCGCCGACCTGGAGGCGGTGGACCGGCACCGCAAGGAGCTGGTGGCGAACGTCTCACATGAGCTGCGCACCCCCATCGCGGGCCTGCGGGGCGTACTGGAGAACGTCGTCGACGGGGTCTCGCAGGCGGATCCGGAGACGATGCGGACGGCGCTGCGGCAGACCGAGCGACTGGGCCGGCTCGTCGAGACGCTGCTGGACCTCTCCCGGCTGGACAACGGCGTCGTACCGCTGCGCACCCGGCGCTTCGAGGTGTGGCCGTATCTGTCGGGCGTGCTGAAAGAGGCCAGCCTGGCGGCGGCGGCCGCCCGCGCCTCCGGAGCCCGCGGGCGCGGCGATGTCCATCTGCACCTGGACGTCTCGCCGCCCGAGCTGACCGCGTACGCCGACGCCGAGCGGCTGCACCAGGTGGTGGCCAATCTGGTCGACAACGCCGTCAAGCACAGCCCGCCCCACGGCCGGGTCACGCTGCGTGCACGGCAGGGTACGGGCCCCGGCAGCCTCGACCTGGAGGTGCTGGACGAGGGCCCCGGCATTCCGGAGTCGGAGCGGCACCGGATCTTCGAGCGCTTCAACCGGGGCAGCGTCTCGACCCCGCACGGTCCGGGGAGCGACGGCGGTACGGGGCTGGGCCTGGCGATCGCCCGCTGGGCCGTGGATCTGCACGGGGGCAGCATCGGGGTGGCCGAATCTCCTCGGGGCTGCCGGATCCGGGTCACCCTCCCCGGGCAGCGCCAAGGCGCAGGCTTGACGTAGGGTCGTAAGCGGAACTGCACATTCGGGGTACTGAACGTCACCCCGTACGGACATCGGAAGGTCATGCAGTCAGATCGGGCGCGGCGAGCGGGCCACGACCGTGATCGGTCGTCCCCGTCCGGCGCGGAACCTGACGTGTTTCCCGCCAAAACTTGCGCCGAAACCCGCCGATCAATGTGACTTGCACGACGACTGGGCCGCTCAGCCTGCATCAAGCGTTGTAACAGGCGTAGCCTTTATTTCCGCTGTCCACCACCTAAGGAAGCGGAAGAGGGCGGTCGCCGCCGTGTCGCAACAGTCTCCGGATACCTCGAGCATCTCGACCGACCAGGACGGGCAGGGGACCAACCCTGCCTCCGCCTTCGGTCCCAATGAGTGGCTCGTCGACGAGATCTACCAGCAGTACCTCCAGGACCCGAACTCGGTCGACCGAGCTTGGTGGGACTTCTTCGCCGACTACAAGCCGGGCCAGGACACCGGATCGGCCGTAGCCGCTCCGGCCCAGCCCAAGGAGACCTCTGCGCCTCCGGCGCAGACGCAGGCCGCGCCGCCGGGCGCCGCCACCGCCCCGGCGCAGGCCAGGCCCGCCCCGGCCCCCGCGAAGCCGGCCGCGGCGGCCGCGCCGAGTGCCCCCGCCCCGGCGAAGCCTGCCGCTAAGCCGGCGGCCAAGGCCCCGGCCGCCCCCGCCAAGCCGGCGGGCAAGGTGGCTGAGCCTCCGGTGACCGGGTCGGAGTTCGTCACGCTGCGTGGACCGTCCGCCGCGGTCGCGAAGAACATGAACGCCTCGCTGGAGCTGCCGACGGCCACGTCCGTCCGCGCGGTGCCGGTGAAGCTGCTGTTCGACAACCGCATCGTCATCAACAACCACCTCAAGCGCGCCCGCGGCGGCAAGGTCTCCTTCACGCACCTCATCGGCTACGCCATGGTGCAGGCGCTGAAGATCATGCCGTCGATGAACTACTCCTACGCGGAGAAGGACGGCAAGCCGACCCTCGTCAAGCCCGAGCACATCAACCTCGGCCTCGCCATCGACCTGGTCAAGCCGAACGGCGACCGCCAGCTGGTCGTCGCGGCGATCAAGAAGGCCGAGACACTCAACTTCTTCGAGTTCTGGCAGGCCTACGAGGACATCGTCCGCCGCGCCCGCGAGGGCAAGCTGACGATGGAGGACTTCTCTGGAGTCACTGCATCGCTCACCAACCCTGGCGGCATCGGCACCGTCCACTCCGTGCCGCGCCTGATGCCCGGCCAGGGCCTGATCATCGGCGTCGGCGCGATGGACTACCCGGCCGAGTTCCAGGGCACCTCCCAGGACACCCTGAACAGGCTGGGCGTCTCCAAGGTCATGACGCTGACCAGCACCTATGACCACCGGGTGATCCAGGGCGCCGCCTCCGGCGAGTTCCTGCGGATCATGCACCAGCTGCTGCTCGGCGAGAACGACTTCTACGACGAGATCTTCCAGTCGCTGCGCATTCCGTACGAGCCGGTCCGCTGGATGCGCGACATCGACGCCTCGCACGACGACGACGTCACCAAGGCCGCCCGGGTCTTCGAGCTGATCCACGCCTACCGGGTCCGCGGCCACGTCATGGCCGACACCGACCCGCTGGAGTACAAGCAGCGCAAGCACCCCGACCTTGACATCACCGAGCACGGCCTCACGCTGTGGGACCTGGAGCGGGAGTTCGCGGTCGGCGGCTTCGCCGGCAAGTCGATGATGAAGCTGCGCGACATCCTGGGCGTGCTGCGCGACTCGTACTGCCGCACCACCGGCATCGAGTTCATGCACATCCAGGACCCGAAGCAGCGCAAGTGGATCCAGGACCGGGTCGAGCGGCCGCACACCAAGCCGGAGCGCGATGAGCAGCTGCGGATCCTGCGCCGGCTGAACGCCGCCGAGGCGTTCGAGACCTTCCTGCAGACCAAGTACGTCGGCCAGAAGCGCTTCTCGCTGGAGGGCGGAGAGTCGGTCATCCCGCTGCTCGACGCCGTGCTGGACGCGGCCGCCGAGTCGCGCCTGGACGAGGTCGTCATCGGCATGGCCCACCGCGGCCGCCTCAACGTGCTGGCCAACATCGTCGGCAAGTCGTACGCGCAGATCTTCCGCGAGTTCGAGGGCAACCTCGACCCGAAGTCGATGCACGGCTCCGGCGATGTGAAGTACCACCTGGGCGCCGAGGGCACCTTCACCGGCCTGGACGGCGAGCAGATCAAGGTCTCGCTGGTCGCCAACCCCTCCCATCTGGAGGCCGTGGACCCGGTCGTCGAGGGTGTCGCCCGCGCCAAGCAGGACATCATCGGCAAGGCCGGTACGGACTTCACCGTCCTCCCGGTCCAGCTGCACGGCGATGCGGCCTTCGCCGGCCAGGGCGTCGTGGCCGAGACCCTGAACATGTCGCAGCTGCGCGGCTACCGCACCGGCGGCACCGTGCACATCGTGATCAACAACCAGGTCGGCTTCACCGCCGCCCCGACCGCGTCCCGCTCGTCGATGTACGCCACCGACGTGGCGCGCATGATCGAGGCGCCGATCTTCCACGTCAACGGTGACGACCCGGAGGCCGTGGTCCGCGTCGCGCGGCTCGCCTTCGAGTTCCGCCAGGCGTTCAACAAGGACGTCGTCATCGACCTCATCTGCTACCGCCGCCGCGGTCACAACGAGGCCGACAACCCGTCCTTCACCCAGCCGCTGATGTACGACCTGATCGACAAGAAGCGCTCGGTGCGCAAGCTCTACACCGAGTCCCTGATCGGTCGCGGCGACATCACCCTGGAAGAGGCCGAGCAGGCGCTGCAGGACTACCAGGGCCAGCTGGAGAAGGTCTTCACCGAGGTCCGGGAGGCCACCGCCGCTCCGGCCCCGGCGCAGGTCCCCGAGCCGCAGGCCGAGTTCCCGGTGTCCGTGGAGACGGGCATCTCCACCGAGGTCGTCAAGCGGATCGCCGAGTCGCAGGTCAGCATCCCCGACCGGATCACCGTCCACCCGCGTCTGCTGCCGCAGCTGCAGCGCCGTGCGGCGATGGTCGAGGACGGGACGATCGACTGGGCGATGGGTGAGACCCTCGCGTTCGGCTCGCTGCTGATGGAGGGCACCCCGGTCCGCCTGGCGGGCCAGGACTCCCGGCGCGGCACCTTCGGCCAGCGGCACGCGGTGCTGGTGGACCGTGTGACCGGCGAGGACTACACCCCGCTGCTGTACCTGTCCGAGGACCAGGCGCGGTTCAACGTCTACGACTCGCTGCTCAGCGAGTACGCGGCGATGGGCTTCGAGTACGGCTACTCGCTGGCCCGCCCGGAGGCGCTGGTCATCTGGGAGGCGCAGTTCGGTGACTTCGCCAACGGCGCCCAGACCGTGCTGGACGAGTTCGTCTCCTCCGCCGAGCAGAAGTGGGGCCAGACCTCCGGCGTCACCCTGCTGCTGCCGCACGGCTACGAGGGCCAGGGCCCGGACCACTCCTCGGCCCGCCCCGAGCGCTTCCTCCAGCTGTGCGCGCAGAACAACATGACGGTCGCCATGCCGACACTGCCGTCGAACTACTTCCACCTGCTGCGCTGGCAGGTCCACAACCCTCACCACAAGCCGCTGGTCGTCTTCACCCCGAAGTCGATGCTCCGGCTCAAGACGGCGACGTCCGCGACGGAGGAGTTCACCGGCGGCGGCTTCCGCCCGCTGATCGGTGACGACTCTGTGGACCCCGCGGGCGTCCGCAAGGTGGTCTTCTGCTCCGGCAAGGTCTACTACGACCTCGCGGCGGAGCGGCAGAAGCGCGGCGTCACCGACACCGCCCTGCTCCGGCTGGAGCGCCTGTACCCGCTGCCCGGCCAGGAGATCCAGGCCGAACTCGCCAAGTACGGAAACGTGGAGAAGTTCGTCTGGGCCCAGGAGGAGCCGGCCAACCAGGGTGCGTGGCCGTTCATCGCGCTCAACCTGATCGACCACCTGGACCTGTCGGTCGGCGCCGGCCTCCCGCCCGCTGAGCGGCTGCGCCGGGTCTCCCGCCCGCACTCCTCCTCGCCGGCCGTCGGCTCGGCCAAGCGGCACCAGGCGGAGCAGCAGGCGCTGGTCTCCGAGGTGTTCGACATCTGACCCTTGACATCGGTCAGCCCGCCGCAGGCGCGGGGCCCCATCGGGGCTCCGCGCCTGCGGCGTTTCTCAGGTCGGCTGGGCAGTTCGATCTTCTGGATGCGTGCGGCGGCTCCCCCGATTCGCCACGGCAACTCCCTTTCATGGGCTCAAGTTGACCCTGAAAGGGGTTACTGGCCTGCACCGATGCACCCGAGCGCCACGCGGCTCGTGGATCACGGCGAGCCCGGCACCGAATACCCTGGGAGGAGGAGAAATACCGTCCTGATGTGGAGAGCCCCTTGTACTTCACCGATCGCGGCATCGAGGAGCTGGAGAGCCGGCGCGGCGAGGAGGAGATCACCTTCGAGTGGCTGGCCGAGCGCCTGCGCGAGTTCGTCGATCTCAACCCGGACTTCGAGGTACCGATGGAGCGCCTGGCCACCTGGCTGGCCCGGCTCGACGAAGAGGACAACGACGTATAGGTCGGGCCCCGCCGCGACTGACCAGCGCCTTGACTTCCCGGGCACGCGATATATCGTGACTATGAGAGAGTCGCGATATGTTGCGACCCTGCCCGGAGGAGGCCAGGCATGTCATCCCGGTCCAAGCGGTCGTCCCCCAGCCACCACTGGGGGGACCCCCACCAGCCGCGGGAGTTCGCTCTGGAAGAGCCTGTCACCGCGGTCAAGGTGCGCGTCGTTGGCGGCACGGTCAACGTGGTCGGCACCGACGCGCCCGGTCCCGTCCGGCTCGAGGTCACGGAACTGCAGGGCCCGCCGCTGACGGTCACCCACAAGGGTGGAGTGCTGACCATCGCGTACGACGACCTGCCCTGGAAAGGCTTTCTGAAGTGGTTCGACCGCAGCGGCCGGCACCGTAGCGCCGTCGTCTCGGTCACCGTCCCGACCAGCACCCGGGTTCAGGTGGGCGTGGTCGACGCGAGTGCCGTAGTCTCCGGGATCTCCGGGCGTACGGAGCTGTGCGGCGTCTCCGGTGACAGCACCCTCCTCGGCCTGACCGGCGACGTCCGCGCGGACACCGTCTCGGGGCGGGTCGAGGCCCAGGCGGTCACCGGCGACCTGCGCTTCAGCTCCGTCTCCGGCGACCTCACCGTCGTCGAAGGCTCCGGGCGCCACGTACGGGCCGACTCGGTCAGCGGGAACGTCGTGCTCGACCTCGTCCCCGCCGCCAAGGGCTCCCTCATCACGCTGAACACGGTCTCCGGCGAGGTCGCGATCCGGCTGCCCCACCCGGCCGACGCGCACGTGGCGGCCAACACCGCCAGTGGCGCGGTGACGTGCGCCTTCGACGACCTGCATGTCACTGGGCAGTGGGGCGCCAAGAGGATTACCGGCAACCTCGGCTCCGGCAGCGGGCGGCTCGAGGTCAACACTGTCTCCGGCGCGATCGCGCTGCTGCGCCGTCCACCGGCGGAGGAGGAGCCCGCCCCAGCCACGGCCGGAGCTCCCGGTACCGCGGAGCAGGACGCCTCCGGACAGAAGAAGGTGCTCTGACCATGCCTCCCGTGTTCGCCCACGGCCGCCTGCGCCTCTACCTCCTCAAGCTGCTCGACGAAGCCCCGCGCCACGGCTACGAGGTCATCCGCCTGCTCGAGGAGCGCTTCCAGGGCCTGTACGCCCCCTCCGCCGGCACCGTCTATCCGCGGCTCGCCAAGCTCGAGGCCGAGGGCCTGGTCACCCACACCACCGAGGGCGGCCGCAAGGTGTACTCCATCACCGACGCCGGGCGCGCCGAACTGGCCGACCGCCAGGGCGAGATCGCCGAACTGGAGCTGGAGATCCACGAGTCCGTCTCCGAACTGGCCGCGGAGATCCGCGAGGGCGTCCGCGGCTCGGCGAGCGACCTACGGCGCGAGGTGCGCGCCGCCGCCCGGCAGGCCCGTACGGAGGACGCCGGCCAGACGGGCAGGGAGGCCGGGGAGGCGCCTTGGGGCGACACAGAGGCCTGGCGGAAGGCGAAGGACGACATGCGCCGCGCCAAGGAGGAGTGGAAGGAGCAGGCCCGCCGGGCCAAGGAGGAGAGCCGCCGCGCCAAGCAGGAGGCCCAGCGCGCCCGCCAGCAGGCCAAGGACGCGCAGGACGTCGCGCGCGAGGAGGTGCGGCGGATCGCGCGGCGCGTACAGGATCAGGTGCAGTCGCACGCCAAGGGCGGTGACTGGCAGGGCGCGATGCGCGAGGGCATGGCGGAACTGTCCCGGCAGCTGGGCGGCCTGGGCAATCTGGGCAGGATCGTGGGACAGACGACCGCTTGGCCGCCGTACATCAAGCCCGAGCCGGCACAGGCCACGCCGCCCGAGGGCGGCGAGGTGCCGGAGTGGGCTACGGAACCGGAGACTCCGTCAGCGGATCCGGTGCGTGATCTGGAGCGGCTGCTCGACCGGTTCCGCGACGACATTCGCGATACGGCCCGGGACCACGGGGTGACGGCGGATCAGCTGCGGGAGGCCCGCCGTCATCTCTCCACGGCGGCCGCCCACATCTCCGTGCTCCTGCGCGGCCCACGGCCGTAACCGCCGTGACGGCGGGGCGCCCGGCGCTGCGCGCCGGTCTCTTCCCCGCCCACCCGCTCCTGGTGAAGGGCAGGTGGGCGGGAAGGCGCCGAAGGCAGGTGCACGGGCGGAAGCGAAGACGCCCGCGCGCAGTGGTCAGACCGTGAGGACGACCTTCCCGAAGAGGTCGCCGCTGGCCATCTTCTCGAAGCCCTCCCGGGCCCGCTCCAGCGGCAGCACGGAGTCGATGACGGGCCGGACGCCGGTCGCCGCGCAGAAGGCCAGCAGGTCCTCCAGCTCCTCCTTGGTGCCCATGGTCGACCCGACGACCTTCAACTCGAGGAAGAAGATCCGGTTCAGCTCAGTGGCCTTGGGGTTCGGGCCGCTCGTCGCGCCCGAGATGACCAGGGTGCCGCCCGGCTTCAGCGACTTGACCGAGTGCGACCAGGTCGCCGCGCCCACCGTCTCGATGACCGCGTCCACGCGCTCCGGCAGCCGCGCGCCCGACTCGTACGCCTCGAGCGCACCGAGTTCGACGGCCCGCTTGCGCTTGGCCTCGTCGCGGCTGGTCGCGAACACCCGCAGTCCGGCCGCCTTGCCCAGGACGATCGCGGCCGTGGCGACGCCCCCGCCCGCACCCTGGACCAGGACGCTGTCGCCGGGTCGTACGCCCGCGTTGGTGAACAGCATGCGGTACGCGGTGAGCCAGGCCGTCGGCAGGCAGGCCGCCTCCTCGAAGGACAGCTCCTTCGGCTTGGGCAGAACGTTCCACAGCGGGACGGTGACCTGCTCGGCGAAGGTGCCCTGGTAGCGCTCGGTGAGGATCGAGCGCGGCTCCTTCGGGCCCACCCCGTGGCCGGTCTGGCCGATGACGGAGTGGATGACGACCGCGTTGCCGTCCTCGTCGATACCGGCGGCGTCACAGCCGAGGATCATCGGCAGCGACTCCTCCGCGAGGCCGACGCCACGCAGTGACCACAGGTCGTGGTGGTTGAGCGAGGCGGCCTTGACGTTGACGGTCGTCCAGCCGGGACGTACCTCGGGGGCGGGGAGATCCCCCAATTCGAGGCCGGTGAGCGGCTGGTCACGGTCGATGCGGGCGGCGTAGGCAGCGAACATGACCTTGACCTTAGGACCCGGGTGGATGCGACGGAACCTCAGACGGATGTGACACACGCCGCGTGTCAGCTCCCGGCACCAGCGGCGCCCAGCCGCGAGGCCGGGCCGGGCCGCCTGCTGGGCTGCTGAGCGCCTCCGCCCTCGCGCGGCCGCCGGGGAAAGAAAGCGCCGGGCCCGGCACGTGTGCCGGGCCCGGCGCCTGACCGGAAGGCCTACCGGCGGGCGACGCCCTCGGCGCGCGCCGCCGCGGCAACCGCCGCGGTGACCGCGGGGGCCACCCGCTCGTCGAACGGCGACGGGATCACCTTGTCCGCGCTCAGCTCGTCGGCCACGACCGCGGCCAGCGCCTCGGCAGCGGCCAGCTTCATCCCCTCGGTGATCTGGGAGGCCCGCACCTGGAGGGCACCCGCGAAGATTCCGGGGAAGGCGAGCACGTTGTTGATCTGGTTCGGGAAGTCGCTGCGCCCGGTGGCGACCACGGCCGCGTACTTGTGCGCGACGTCCGGGTGGATCTCCGGGTTCGGATTGGCCATGGCGAAGATGAGGGAGTCCTTCGCCATCGTCGCCACCGCGGACTCCGGAACCGTGCCACCGGACACGCCGATGAAGACGTCCGCGCCGTCCAGGGCGCCCTCCAGAGAGCCGGTCAGCCCCACCTTGTTGGTGAAGCCCGCCAACTCGCGCTTGACGTCGTTGAGGTCCTCGCGGTCCGCGCTGACGATGCCCTTGCGGTCGCAGACCGCGACATCGCCGATGCCCGCCTCGACGAGGATCTTGGCGATGGCGACCCCCGCCGCTCCCGCGCCGGAGATCACGGCCCGCAGCTGGCCGAGCGTACGGTCGGTGAGCTTGGCGGCGTTGCGCAGCGCGGCGAGCGTGACGACCGCGGTGCCGTGCTGGTCGTCGTGGAAGACCGGAATGTCCACGCGCTCCTGCAGCCGGCGCTCGATCTCAAAGCAGCGCGGCGCGGAGATGTCTTCCAGGTTCACTCCGCCGAAGGACGGCGCGAGCCGGACGACGGTCTCCACGATCTCGTCGACCTCCCGGCAGTCCAGGGCGATCGGGACCGCGTCCACGCCGCCGAACTGCTTGAAGAGGATCGCCTTCCCCTCCATCACCGGAAGCGAGGCCTCCGGGCCGATGTCACCGAGTCCGAGCACCGCGCTGCCGTCCGTCACCACGGCCACGACCTGGGACTTCCAGGTGTAGTCGTGAACGAGCTCCGGCTGCTCGGCGATCGCGCTGCACACCTTGGCGACGCCCGGCGTGTAGGCGAGGGACAGGTCTTCCTTGTCCCGGACCGGCACGGTCGACTGGACGGCCATCTTGCCGCCCCGGTGCAGCGCGAAGGCCGGATCGAAGAGCTCTTCGTCGCTCTGTTCGTCGCCTTCGTTGTCGCTGCGAGGATTCACGATCTCCGCTGCCACTTTTTGACCCCTTTGTCTGAAATGCTGTTCGAGGGTAACCGCCCCACGTTGAGAGGCGGGCGGGCACCGCGTCCGGAACCCCCGCCCGGCGGATGGCCGGTTACACGCGGAAGGGGCCGCGCGGGGAGACGTACGGACGCCCGGGCGCGCCGCACACGCGCCCTGAGCCCCGGGTGAGGGGTGTAAAGGTCTGTTCTACCGGAAGAGAGCGGCAGCGGACGAGTGACTTCTGCCGCGGCACCGGGCCGCAACGTCACGGACACGTCCAATTCGACCGAACTGCTGGCGCACGACCCTGTCCTGGCACACCATGCGCGTGATGATGGTCTCGTTGTCGCCTACCTGCCGCGCGTCGCGGTCTGGCGGTACCGGACCGGGCCCGACGTTACTCACGAGGATCGCCCGTTATCCGATTTTGACATAAACGACCTGCTGATTCGGCCCTTCCTGATGGCACTATTCCGTAATCCGAACGGCCCGGGACGCTCATAGAACACCCGGCCGCAGGCCACTCCCTCACCGCCCAGGAGGATCCAGTAATGACCGCAATCCCCACTCGCCGGTCGACTGCGCGCACGTCCCGCATGGCCGCGGCCGGCGCGATCGCGGTCGCCGGCGCCCTGCTGCTCACCGCCTGTGGCGACCAGACCGAAGGCGCCAAGGGCAACACATCGGCACCGCTGTTCAAGAAGCTGCCGAAGAACATCCAGGACGCTGGTGCCATCAAGGTCGGATCGGACATCGCTTACCCGCCGGTGGAGTTCAAGAAGGACGGCAAGACCGTCGGCCTCGACCCCGACCTCGCGGACGCGCTCGGCAAGCAGCTCGGTGTGACCTTCCAGTTCAACAACGCCACCTTCGACACCCTGCTCACGGGTCTGCGCTCCAAGCGCTACGACATCGCCATGTCCGCGATGACCGACAACAAGGACCGCCAGAACGGCGTCGACCCGGACACCGGGAAGAAGGTCGGCGAGGGTGTCGACTTCGTCGACTACCTCAGCGCCGGTGTCTCGATCTACACCAAGAAGGGCGACGACAAGGGCATCAAGACCTGGGACGACCTCTGCGGCAAGAAGATCGTGGTCCAGCGCGGCACCGTCTCGCACGACCTGGCCAAGGACCAGTCGAAGAAGTGCGAGAAGGACGGCAAGAAGAAGATCGCCATCGAGGCCTTCGACACCGACGTTGAGGCCCAGACCCGGCTGCGCGCCGGCGGCGCCGACGCCGGCTCCAGCGACTTCCCCGTCGCGGCCTACGCGGTGAAGACCTCCGGCGGCGGCAAGGACTTCCAGATCGTCGGCGAGCAGGTCGAGGCCGCCCCGTACGGCATTGCGGTCGCCAAGGGCAACACCCAGCTCCGCGACGCTCTGAAGGCCGCCATGGACGCCGTCATCAAGAATGGCGAGTACCAGAAGATCCTGGCCAAGTGGGGCGTTGAGCAGGGGGCGGTGAAGCAGGCAACGATCAACGGCGGCTCCTGACCGCCTGACCGTACGAATTCACCCCTCATGCGTACGGAACGCTGAAAGGCAACACCCCCGTGACTGTTCCCACCGAAAAGGTGCAGCCCGAAGACGCCTCACCGCCGGGAAGCGCCCCTGAGGCCGTCAAGGCCGTCCCCGTCCGGCACTACGGACGCTGGGTTTCGGCCGTGGTGGTCCTGGCCCTGCTGGCCCTGCTGGTCAACGCGTTCGCCGGAGCCAACATCAATTACCGGGCCATCCCGGACTTCGTCTTCAACCACTCGGTCCTGGAGGGCCTGGGCAAGACCGTGCTCATCTCGGTCCTGTCCATGCTCGTGGGCCTGGTCGGCGGCATCCTCCTCGCGGTGATGCGGCTGTCGAAGAACCCGGTCACCTCCTCCGTGGCCTGGGGCTACATCTGGTTCTTCCGCGGCACCCCGGTCTACGTCCAGCTGCTGCTGTGGTTCAACCTCGCACTGGTCTTCCCGGTCCTCAATCTCGGCTTCTACAAGGACGAGATGAGCGACTTCATGACCCCGTTCATGGCCGCGCTGCTCGGCCTGGGGCTCAACGAGGCCGCGTACATGTCCGAGATCGTCCGCGCCGGCATCCAGTCGGTCGACGAGGGCCAGACCGAGGCCTCCCACGCGCTGGGCATGACCCACAGCCAGACCCTGCGCCGCATCGTCCTGCCCCAGGCGATGCGGGTGATCGTGCCGCCGACGGGCAACGAGTTCATCAACATGCTCAAGACCTCGTCGCTGGCAGCCTCGGCCGCCCAGTACCTGGAGCTGCTGCGCAGCACCCAGGACATCGGGCAGACGACCGGCGCCGCGGTGGAGATGCTGTTCCTCGCGGCCACCTGGTACCTGGTCCTCACCAGCGTCTTCAGCGTCGGCCAGTACTACCTGGAGCGCCGCTACGCCCGCGGATCCGTCCGCAGCCTGCCGCCCACCCCCTGGCAGCGCGTCAAGGCGAACCTGGCCGCCTTCCGCAACCGTCCCGCCGGAGGTGCCGCATGACCGCCATGGTGAAGGCCGAGGGCGTGCACAAGTCCTACGGCCCGGCCCACATCCTCAAGGGCATCGACCTCGAGGTCGCCCCGCGGGAGGTGTTCTGCCTGATCGGCCCGTCCGGCTCCGGCAAGTCCACCTTCCTGCGGTGCATCAACCACCTGGAGAAGATCAGCGCCGGACGGCTGTACGTCGACGGCGAACTGGTCGGCTACCGGCAGCAGGGCGACAAGCTCTACGAGCTCAGGGACCGTGAAGTCGCCGCCAAGCGCCGCGACATCGGCATGGTCTTCCAGCGCTTCAACCTCTTCCCGCACATGACGGCGCTGGAGAACGTCATGGAGGCGCCGCTTCAGGTCAAGCGAGAGACCAAGGCGGTGGCACGGGAGCGGGCCGAGCGTCTGCTGGACCGGGTGGGGCTGGCCGACAAGGCCGGGAACTACCCCTCCCAGCTCTCCGGCGGACAGCAGCAGCGCGTGGCCATCGCCCGCGCGCTGGCGATGGAGCCGAAGCTGATGCTCTTCGACGAGCCGACCTCGGCACTGGACCCGGAACTGGTCGGTGACGTGCTCGACGTCATGCGCGGCCTCGCCGAGGACGGTATGACGATGGTCGTCGTCACCCACGAGATGGGCTTCGCCCGCGAAGTCGGCGACGCCCTGGTCTTCATGGACGACGGCGTGGTCGTCGAATCCGGCCACCCCCGGGACGTTCTGACCAACCCCCAGCACGAGCGGACGAAGTCGTTCCTCTCCAAGGTGCTGTAGCCGGCTCTCCGCGCCGGGACTGTTCCCGCCCGCCCATCCCGTCAGGGACATGGGCGGGCGGGCCGCGGTTGTGGCCGCGGGCGGGTCACTTGAGGCCGAGCACCAGCGCATCGGGGACGGAGCGCCATACGGCCCGCGCCTCGGCGAAGCCCGCCGCGCGCAGCGCGTCGGCGTGCCACTCGACCGGGTGGGGCTCGCCGTCGGCGTGCTCACCGAAGATCCGGAAACGCTCGGCGACCGGCCCGCCCAGGGTCTCGTCCTTCGCGGCGAGCTCCCACCAGCCGCGCCAGTCCACCACTCCGGCGGCCTTCTCCCGCTCCTGCCGGGCATGGCGGAAGGCGCGCTCGGCCTCGTTGATGCGGGGAGTGGAGGCGTCGGGCATGTGGTCGGCGTTCAGGAAGATCCCGCCCTCCCGCAGCACACCGGCGATCTGCCCGTACAGCGCCTTCAGCGGCTCGGTCTGCAGCCAGTGCAGGGCGGTGGCGGTGAGCACCGCGTCGTACCGCTGGTATGGGAGCCTGCTCGGCCACTGCGGGTCCCGCAGGTCGGCGGTGATGAACTCGACCCTCCCCCGGCCCACGTCATGGGAGACGCCGTCGAAGTACCCGCGGGCGATGGTGAGCAGGGCCGGGTCGAGGTCGACGCCCGTGCTGACCGCCTTGGGGAACCGGCGCAGCAGCCGGTCCGAGATACTTCCCGTACCGCACGCGAGGTCCAGCACCTTCGGCTCGCGTCCCACCAGCGCCTCGACCATGTCGAGCATCACCCGGAAGCGCTCCTCCCGGTCCGGGAGGTACCACTCCTGCTGGCGGTCCCACAGGGCCTGCCACGCGGCCCAGTCGCCGCTGGCCGACACCACCGTGGCCGTCTCCGTCATCCCGATCCTCCCCGTCGTAATACCCTCGAAGCCAGAGTGGTTGTTACGCAGTTCGTCCCGACCCTAGACCGCCTCCGTAAGGAGTACAAGTGGAACTGGCCTATTACTCGGACTACGCAGTACGGCTGGTCAACAGCGAGGAGCCGAACCGCGGCAAGGACGAGCTCACCTCGGTCGAGGCGGTACGTGCCCTCTTCGGCGCCAACACCCACGCGGCCCGCCGGGCCACCGAGGCGGACGTGACCCGGCTGCGGGCCGTACGGACCCGGCTGCGCGCCGTCTTCGAGGCGGCGGACGAGGGCGACGAGGTACGGGCCGTGGACCTGCTGAACGCCTTGCTGATGGAGTTCCCGGTCAGCCCGCAGATCTCCGGGCACGAGGCGCGGGACGAGGACGGCCGCCCCGACTGGCATATGCACATCGCCGACCACCCGGCGAACGCCACCGCCGGCTACGCGGCCACGGCCGCCATGGGGCTCGCCTTCCACCTCACCGAGCTGGGTGTCGACCGGCTCGGCATCTGCCAGGCCGCACCCTGCCGCCGGGTCTATCTCGATACCTCGACCAACCGGTCCCGGCGCTACTGCTCGGACCGCTGCGCCACCCGCGCCAACGTCGCCGCCTACCGGGCCCGCAAGCGTCAGGAGACGGAGCGGTCGGGCCTCTCGGCCCCGGCGGGCGGGACGCAGCGTACGGGCCTGACGGCGGTGAAGAGCCAGGAGACCAGCGCGGGCACCACCCGCAGCGCCCGCTGAGCCCGCACCTCGTGGGGCGGTCGCAGCCGCACCCGGGCGCGCGCGAGCACCATCTCGTCGGGGACGGGGCCGAACTCGCGGCTGTCGTTCTCGGCGAACGGGTTGTCGCCGAGCACCCACCAGCCGGCCGCACGCCGTTCGGCGGCACGTTTGACGATCAGCAGATCCTGCTGCAACGGGTGCTGCAGCACGATGACATCACCTGGGCGTACCTCGGCGCCGTACTCCACCAGCAGCTGGTCGCCTGGCCGCAAGGTCGGCACCATGGACGGCCCGACCACCTCGGCGAGCCCGTACGGCAGTGCCGCCCGGCGCTCCGCACCGGGCTGTGGCTCGCGCTCGAGACCGTGTTCGTAACCCTCCCACCGGCCACCGTCCGGCATCCGGCACCTCCCGGTCCATTCCTCCATCCAGTTCCAGCGTGACACTGGACTTTTGTCCTAAGCCTCCTGGGGCACTCGCGAAAACGCCCCGGGCAGGGAGTAATCTCCCCTCTGAGAAGACGATCACGAGGAAGGACAGCACATGCTCTCCCGCCTGTTCGCCCCGAAGGTGAAGGTCAGCGCGCACTGCGACCTGCCCTGCGGCGTCTACGACCCGGCGCAGGCCCGCATCGAGGCCGAGTCGGTCAAGGCCATCCAGGAGAAGTACCAGGCCAACGAGGACGCGCACTTCCGCGTCCGGGCCACCGTCATCAAGGAGCAGCGCGCGGAGATCGCCAAGCACCACATCTCCGTGCTGTGGAGCGACTACTTCAAGCCCCCGCACTTCGAGAAGTACCCCCAGCTGCACCAGCTGGTCAACGACGCCCTGAAGGCCGCCAGCGCCGCGAAGGGTTCCACCGACCCGGCCACGGGCCAGAAGCTTCTGGACCTGATCGCCGAGATCGACAAGATCTTCTGGGAGACCAAGAAGGCCTGACTGAGCCTTCTCGCTCCCCCGTACGAGACCGCACCCGGCATCCACGCGGAGCCGGGTGCGGTCTTCTGCGTCCGGGGCCCGGGAAAGTCCCGGCCGGAAACAATTCCACCAACCCGGCCGACGAAGGGACCACCGTGGCTCAGCCGACACCCCACGACCAGCCCAAAGCCCTCAAGCCCGCCCTCGAATCCATGACCCTGCTGGTCGCCGCCGTCATCGTCCACGACCAGGCCACCAACCACGTCGTCCTCCTCCAACGCAGCCAGAACACCAAGTTCGCCCAGAGCATGTGGGACCTCCCCGTCGGCAAGCGCGAACCCGGCGAGCCGATCACCGAGACGGCGGTCCGCGAGCTCCACGAGGAGACCGGACTGACCGTGAAGCCCGAGTCCTTGAAAGTCGCCCACATCATCCACGGCGCCTGGGGCGTGGAGGCCCCCAACGGCTTCCTCACCGTCGTCTTCGCCGCCCACGAGTGGGTCGGCGAACCAGAAAACCGCGAACCCCCGCAAACACGCGCAGGTCCGCTGGGTCGGCGCCGACGCCATCCCCGAGGCTTCGTGGACACCACCGCCGGCGCCCTCCACCACTACCTCACCGGCGGACCTGAGGTATCACTGGACGGCTGGAAGTAGGCAGCCCGGTCGCCGTGTCATAGCCGTAGCCGCATCTAGGGAAAACTCACTCGAAGCGCACCGCCCACCAGGCTGGTGGACGGTGCGCTCAGCTCTCACCGTGCTGTGAGCGCCGTATAGGCGCTTTCCGCACGCCGCGCCTCCGGGGTGTCCTGCGGGGCCTGCGCCAGGAACTCATCCGTAGTCCCATTGAAGCGGATCACCCCTCCGGTCAGCACCGTCACGTAGTCGGCATCCTCGGCGAGGTCGGCCACATCGTGCGTGGACATGAGGATCTTCACCCCGTCCGCTTCCGAAACGGCGGTGAGCACGTCCCGGAAGGCCCGCCTCTGCGTGGGGTCCATCCCAGCCGTGGGCTCGTCCAGAAGCAGCACACGGCACTCATGGACCAGAGCGGAGGCCACACCAAGGCGCCGCAACTGTCCGCCGGAGAGACTGGTGGCCTTGGCGTCGGCCTTCTCCAGCAGGTTGACGACCGCCAGCGTCTCGCGGGCCTGGCTCCACGCGTCGGAGCGGTTCATGCCCTTCAGCCAGCCTGTGTACGCGACCTGCTCACGGGAGGTCAGCCCGGCCATGGCCGTGATGTGCTGCGGCATCCACGCCACGTGCTTGCGGAACTCGCGGCTGCGTGAGCTGATGCCGTCCACGCTGATGCGTCCCGAATGGGGATTGATCACCGAGGCGGCGAGCTTGAGCGTGGTGGACTTCCCGGCGCCGTTGGGCCCGAGGAAGATCGTGACGCCGTCCGGTACGCGGTAGGAGAAATCCTCCAGCACAGGCCGGTATTTGCGTCCGTAGCGATAGGTGCAGTTGGTGAAGACGATGCTCACAGCGGATTCCTGGAGTGGTGGGTGAGGAGGAGGCCGAGGGCGAGCGCCGCTGCGGCGGACGCGGCGGCGAGAGCGTGACCGTGGGGCTGTGCGGTCAGCGCCCACTCGTAGTAGCTGGCGCCGGTCTTCCGCCCGAAGAACACGATGGCGAAGATCCAGGTCAGGGGCAGGACGATGCCCGAGCGGCGCACGAAGAATCGGGCGCACAGCATCAGCCCGGCCAGAAAGCAGGTGTTGCGCCCGGCCGCCAGGACGGCTTCGGAACCGGTGGCCCAGCCGCCGATCACGGACACCGCCATCGCGGCGCCCATGGCGGCGGCGATCAGGGCGGTGTCCATCCATGGCACGGGACGGATGCCGGACTCCTCGGCCGAGGTGAGCCGATTGTCGAGGACTTGGGCGAGCGTGCCCACCACAATGACGGGGGTGAAGAACGCCAGCATGGTGGCGTTGCCGACGGAGAGGGTAAGAGCGGGCAGCAGCACCGTGGAGTCCTGCACGAGGAGCGTTAGCGCGGCGAAGGTGAGCATCCCGCAGGTGAGGACAGGGTGCACGCGGCGGGTTTTGATCCACCAGATCACGGGCGGCCCTCACATGCCTTCTTGGAAGTGGCCCGGTACCAGGACTTCTGCTCCGCGGCCGGGAGAGCGGAGACCCGGTCCACCTCGCCCGTGATCTTCTCGTGCTGGCGGAGGGTGTAGTAGGGGTCGGACCTGGAGACCTTCTCGAAGGTGGGGTTGCCGCCGAGCTTCTTCGACAGCCAGAAGCTGATAGTCCGCTGTCCCTCCAAGGTTGGCGTCGCGCACGGAAGCCGCACCGAGTCCTCGACGACATCGGCGACCAGGTGCCGGTCACGGTAGGCGATGGTTAGCGGCAGGTAGCGCGTGCTCGGGGTGGGGTCCTGGGTGAAGCGGCCGTAGAGAAGCTGATCGTTGACCACGGCCGGGGGGTGCTCGATGATCCCGTAGGTCTCCAGCATCGAATAGGTTCTGATCATCTCGTCACGGACGGCCGTGATGCTTCTGGACGCCTGCTCGGGCATGCAGATCCTCGGCGCCTCCCCCTGGCACATCTTGTCGGTGACCAGGTTCAGCGACGGGTTGGGACCCCAGTGGTGGGCGATGCTGTACGAGGTGAAGATGGACGCCGCCACCACGACAACAGCGAGCCCGGCTCGGATCAGGACCTGGCCGCGCCACCAGAACAGCGCAGCCGCAACCGCCACGGACGCGGTCGGCAGGAACTCGGAGAGCATCGAGGAGAGGGTCACCGACTCCCCGAACCCGAGCATGGCCGTGTACTGGCCCATCATGAAACGCACATACATCGGTTCGACGGCGTGGGAGAACGACACGGCGACGAACACCAGGCATATCAGCGCAGGGGCGGCGATCAGCGGCTTGACGCGCTGCCCGATGGTGAACCCGATCACGGCATGGGCCACGACGAGGAGCAGGCCGAGCGCAAGCGGCGGGAGACTGGCGAGGGTGGGCCAGGCGGGGGTCTGGATGAACGCCATCGTCACGGGGACGAGGAACATCAGCCAGCCGAGCGCGACGATCGGCGCGAGAGCGGCGGCGATGACCTGCCAGATGCGGCGGTATGGGGCTGCGTTCCACACCCCGGATTCCTTCAGACGCGCCCCTTGCCAGGCGGCGGCTGCGGAGACGACGGCGTAGGTGACCGCATACATCGGCTCCATGGGGCGCTCCACGAGGAGCGGGGCGTAAGGGTAGGGGAAGAACGCGATCTGATCGGTGGTGCTGGCGACGTAGTAAAGGGCGACAAGCCCGATGGCCAGGGGAAGTGCGGGGAGTGCGCTGGAGGTACGCAGCAATGTTCGGAGGCGCATGGCGTTGTGTCCTGGTGAGGGAATGAAAGAGGGCGCACAGGACGCGGGGTCCTGTGCGCCGATGACCGTCTGGGATGGTGTTTCCTAGTCGGCCAGCGAGGTGTCCTGGTACACCTCGGAGACGAACAGCAGGCAGCACGAGCCGCCCGGTCCGACCTTGTCGGCCTCGAAGTACAGGGTGACATCACCCGAGGGAACGTCGGTCCACTCGCCGTTGCTCCAGTAGCTGGAGCCGTTGAAACAGTTGGTGAAGATCTTCCGGTCAAGCTGCTGGTCTACCTGGAACGGCTTGTCCACCCACATCAGCAGGTCCACGCTCTGCTGGCTGGACGAGGCGTACTGGGCGAAGCAGTCCCGGAATTGCACCTGGCTGTAGGTGCCCTGCTCATCCCAGTGACGGGACTCCTGGCCGTCGGTCTAGCTGCTGATGGAGCTGGACCAGTTCGCCGAGGCGAACGGGGCGTTGAGGAAGGTCAGGGCGCTGGCGGCGGCCAGGACGGCGCCGGCCTTCTTCGCCCGGGAGGAGACGCGCATGGTGTCCCTTCGTATCGAACACTTGGTCACGTGGGAGGCTCCGAAAAGGTAAACATCAAGTAAGAGGAAGTCAACAACTTCCCATGACAAGGCCCTACTTCAATGAAGACATGACAGAAGAGCGCTGTTCAGGAGGAAAGAACCTGAATGTCGGTCATTGCGCAGATGCCTGATATAGCGGGAGGTCGGGGCCCCTGCAGCAGACAGCCACCGCAGACGCCCCTGCTATCCGGACGGGCCCTCTCGCTGAGTACGTGGCCTAGACGGGCCTAGACGCCCGCGGCGACGGGGGGCGTTACGGTCATTCTCGTGCCTGGCTCACGCCGGTTGGTCAGCCGTAGTTGCTCGCGGCGGCGCGGCCTCGCTCGCCCCGCTGATCTACCTGGTGATCCAGCTTCCCCACCTGGCCAAACGGCCGAGTCCCATCCGCTCTGCGTCGCCTTCCCAGCCTCACGACGCCTCCTCCCGAGCCTGGCTTGATCGGAGAACGGGACGCAGCCATCCGGCGTCAGCACTTCTGGCGATACTCCGCCGGCCCTTGGCGCCTGTGTCCCAGAGCCGGGGCCGAACCAGCGAAGGAGATATGGCGATGCGCTACATGCCTGCTGCCGAGCGTGCGTGGAGACCTCCTGGTACGACTCGGGCGGCCGCAGGAGGCACGGGAGGAGTTCGAGCGCGCCGCATCGCTCACCCGGAACGAGCGCGAGCGCACGCTGCTCCTCGAACGCGCCGCCGCATGCACGCCCTCTGGTCCGGGCCGCTGCGCCGCTGGCCGCTCAGCGGCTGCGGCGGGTGACAAACTCCGCGAGCGACAGCAGATCCCCGGCCCGCCCCAGATCCGGCACGGCCCGCGCCAGATGGTCGACCGCCACCGCCATCCGGACGCAGGCCTCGCTCTGCGCCCAGTCCCGCCCGCCCGCGCGCTCGACCGCCTCCGTCGCCCGCCGCAGACCGGCGTCGTCCAGCGGCCCGTCGGTCGCGTATATCTCGGCGAGCTCGGCCCCTGCGGGCGTCCCTGAGGCGAGCGCGGCGACCACGGGCAGGGACTTCTTGCGGGCACAGAGGTCGGCGCCGGCCGGCTTGCCGGTGCTCGACGGGTCCCCCCAGATGCCGATCAGATCGTCGATGAGCTGGAAGGCGAGCCCCGCCTGCCGGCCGAAGGACTCCATGGAGTCCGCGGTGTCCTCATCCGCCCCGGCATACAGCGCCCCGAGCGCGCAAGAGCAGCCGAGCAGCGCCCCCGTTTTGGACTCGGCCATCCGCAGGCATTCCTCCAGCCCGACATCGGACCGCTGCTCGAAGGCACAGTCCGCCTGCTGGCCCTCGCACAACTCGACAACGCACGCCGCCAGCCGGGAGCCGGCCTCGGCCGCGGCAGGATGCGAGTCCTCGGCGAGGATCCGCAGCGCCAGCGAGTGCAGCGCGTCACCGCCGATGATGGCGTCCGGGATGCCGAACACCGTCCAGGCCGTGGGCCGGTGCCGCCGGGTCGGGTCCTGGTCGATGACGTCGTCGTGCAGCAGGGTGAAATTGTGCACCAGTTCCACGGCGGCCGCGGCCCGTACGGCCTCGTCGGCCCGGCCGCCGAACGCCTCCACAGCCGCCAGCACCAGCGCCGGCCGGATGGACTTGCCGACGTTCCGCTGAGTCGGTATGCCGTCGGCGTCCTGCCAGCCGAGGTGGTAGGCGGCGATGCGCCGTAAGGAGGCGGGCAACGAGGCCACCGCGGCACGTAGCTCCGGATCCACCGCCCTCCGTGACCGCACGAGCAGATCCATGGCCTCCCGGCTCTCGCGGCTCTCCATGAACGTGTCAGCGTGCATGATCCCCCCTCGGCTCGCGAAACACCTGATTCCGGTCCGCTTCTTCATCGTGACAGCCAGTAGCAGAGCTGGCCATTACACGAATGAGTGGGAATAGATACGCCTCGGCGGGTGACGCCGTCAGGTTTACGCCATGGATCCGGTATACGCCATGAATCCGGTGTTACAGACCGGCGCCTGAGGGAACCGGACCCGCGACAGGGCCGTTGTTCGGTCAGGGGTGAACGCCGCTTCCGCCCCATCCGCACCGACCGCAGGAGGCAGCGATGGCAGGGATCCTGGAACGCGCGAAGGAGCGGGCGCAGCAAGGCATCTCGCAGGGCAAGGAGAAGCTCGAGGAGGTGCAGGCGAAGCGGGAGGGAGAAACGCTGCTGAAGAAGCTTGGCGCCGCGTACTACGCCGAGAAGCACGGCACCGGCTCACCGCAGCGCACGCGGGACGCGGAGACCGCCGTGGAGGCCCACGTCGCGGCCCACGGCGACAAGTTCCTGCACACATGACCTTTTCTGCGGGCCGCGTGCCCTGCTTCGGGCCGCGTGCCCTGCTTCGGGGCGCGTGGCCTGCTTCGGGGCGCGTGGCCTGCTTCGGGGCGCGTGGCCCACGCTGACCGCCGCAGGTGACAGCGGGTGACAATGGGACGGTGAGTACTCCCGCCCCCCGTCCGGATGCGCTGCGGCCGCGGCTCCCGTCGCCCCTCCAGCCGGTCGAGGACGAGCGGTTCGCCCGGCACGGCGTCCAGTTGCTGCTCAAGCGGGACGACCTCATACACCCCGACCTGCCCGGCAACAAATGGCGCAAGCTCGTGCCGAACCTGCGCGCCGCCGCCGAACGGGGCCAGACCACTCTGCTCACCTTCGGTGGCGCCTACTCCAACCATCTGCGTGCCACCGCCGCGGCCGGCCGGCTTCTGGGGCTCGCGACGATAGGGGTCGTACGGGGTGACGAGCTGGCCGACCGCCCGCTCAACCCCACCTTGGCCCGATGCGCCGAAGACGGTATGCGGCTGGTCTTCGTCGACCGCGGCACCTACCGCCGCAAGACAGAGCCGCAGTTCCTCGAGGGCCTGCACGAGCGGTTCGGCGACTTCTGCCTCGTCCCGGAGGGCGGCAGCAACGCCCTTGCGGCACGGGGCTGTGCACAGCTCGGCCGGGAGCTGCGCGGGGCGGCCGATGTGGTGGCGGTCGCCTGCGGGACCGGTGGCACCCTGGCCGGGCTCGCCGCCGGGCTGGCGCCGGAGCCGGGACCGTATGCCACCGCAGGAACGGCGCAGGCCCTCGGCTTCGCAGTCCTGCGGGGCGGGTTCCTCGACCGTGAGACGGAGCGCCTGCAGCACGAGGCGTTCGGCGGCCGCGCGGGGCACTGGCGCATAGAGCACCGCTTCCACTGCGGGGGCTACGCGAAGACCAGTCCCGAGCTGCGCGCGTTCGCCGATGACTTCTCCGCGCGGCACGGCCTGCCCGTGGACCGCCTGTATGTCGCCAAGATGCTCTACGGACTCGCAACGCTGGCCCGGGAAGGCGCCTTCGCGCCCGGCACCACGGTCGCCGCCGTCGTGACCGGCACCGGCACCGCGACCGGCAGCAGGCCCGGCACGGGCGCCGGGACCCGTTAACGGGACCCGAGCTCCTCCCGGTACGCCGCCGCCTCCTCGAAGTCCAGCCGACGCAGCAGCGTCCGCAGCATCTCGTCGTCGATCCGCCCTTGATCGCGCAGCTTCACGAACACCTCCCGCTCCGCGGCGATCACCTCCCTCGTCAGCCGCCGGTAGATGTCGTCCAGCGACTCCCCCGTCTTCTCGTTCACCGCGCCGAGCCGCTCCCACACCGCGTTCCGCCGCCACTCCAGCACCCAGCGCAACCGCTCCACCAGCGGTGGCGGCAGTGCGTTGCGCTCGTCCGCGAGCAGTTCCTCCAGCCGCCGCTCCGCGGCGCGCGACGCCTCGTGCTGCGCTTCCGCCTCCAGCAGGGTCTCCCGGTACAGGTCCCGTCCGGGAATCTTCAGGAGCCGGATGACCTTGGGCAGCGTGAGGCCCTGCAGCACCAGTGTTCCGATCACGGTGGTGAAGGTCAGAAAGAGCACCAGGTCGCGCGCCGGGAAGGCCTCCCTGCCGTCGGCCGTGAGCGGGATCGAGAACGCGACGGCGAGCGACACCACACCCCGCATGCCGGCCCAGGAGACGACGAACGCGTATTTCCACCGCGGAGGCTCGTCCGATCTGCGCAGCAGCGGCAGCACCGTACCGAGGTACACCCAGACGAAGCGCGAGACGATCACCGCCACGAGCACGGCGACCGCGTACAGGACCACATCCCCGGCCGCGTACCCCTCGAGCCCGCGCAGCACCACCGGCAGCTGCAGCCCGATCAGCGCGAAAACCGCCGACTCCAGGACGAACCCCACCATCTTCCAGACCGCGGCTTCCTGGAGCCGGGTCTCGAAACCCACCTCCCAGGAGTGATGGCCCTGATACAGCGCGACGACCACGACCGCGAGCACCCCGGAGGCGTGCACCGACTCCGCGGCCAGATACGCCACGAACGGGATGAGCAGGGAAAGAGTGTTCAGCAGCAGCGGATCCCGCAGCCGGGTCCGCAGCCAGTGCAGCGGCACCATCAGCAGCAACCCGACACCGATTCCGCCCACCGCGGCGATCACGAACGCCGCCAGCCCGCCGACCCAGGTCGCCCCCTCCCCCAGCGCGGCCGCCAGCGCCACCCTGAAGGCGGTGATCGCAGTCGCGTCGTTGAGCAGCGACTCGCCCTGCAGGATCGTCGTGATCTTCGAGGGAAGCCCGACCCTGCGGGCGATGGCGGTCGCGGCCACGGCGTCCGGCGGGGCGATCACGGCGCCCAGTACCAGAGCGGCGGTCAGCGACAGACCGGGCACCACCAGGTGCGCGATCCAGGCCACGGCCACCGTCGCGAAGAGGACGTACCCGACGGACAGCAGCGCCACCGGCCGCAGATTCGCTCGCAGCCCGAGATAGGAGCTGTCCAGTGCGGCCGTATGCAGCAGGGGCGGCAGCACCAGCGGAAGAATGATGTCCGGATCAAGGGTGTAGGGCGGCAGTCCCGGGATGAACGAGGCAAGGAGCCCGGCGGCGACCAGCAACAGCGGCGCCGGCACCGACGTACGGCGGGCCACGCCGGCGACAGCCGTGCTGCCGGCGACCAGCAGCAGCAGTGGCAAAGCGTCCATCGGTCCCGAACCGTCCTCGTACGTGCTCCGCGCTTACCGCGCTCCGCGCCCCATTCCATGACGCGCACATGACCTCGGTTCCCCGTCGAGGCGTTCTAACCTGGCCATCATGAGCGAGTGTCCGCACGTTCTCGACCTGCCGCGCCCCGAGCCGGACGCGCTGGCCGACACCTGCCTGGAATGCAGGGCGGTCGGCAGCCACCCGGTGCAACTGCGGCTATGCCTAGTGTGCGGGCACGTGGGATGCTGCGACTCGTCACCGCCGCGGCACGCGACGCAGCACTTCGAGGACACCGGACATCCGGTGATTCGCTCGTACGAGCCGGGCGAGAGCTGGCGCTGGTGTTTCGTCGACCAACGGATCACCTGAGCGGCCAACGGGAGAGTTTTTCAGCAGATTTGGACCCGCAGACCCCTAGCCACTGTCCGTACCCGAAGACTTACAATGAGTAACGCTCACCCGGTCCGTACGCCCTTTGACCACGGATCGCGATAGCGTCGCAGCTGAACCATGTGCCGCGCCGGTCGGCTCTCCCCGCGGGGGAGCGAACACCGGCGCGATTAGGAGCTCAACCAGCTTGTGCCACCTTGGAGGTGAGGGTGTCCCAGATCGCAGGCGAGCCCGGGACCCAGGACTTCGTGGAAGTCCGGCTGCCCGCTGCGGGTGCCTACCTGTCGGTGTTGCGTACGGCCACGGCCGGTCTCGCAGCCCGCTTGGACTTCACCCTCGACGAGATCGAGGATCTGCGCATCGCGGTCGACGAGGCGTGCGCGATCCTGCTCCAGCAGGCCGTTCCGGGAAGTGTGCTCAGCTGCGTCTTCCGCCTGGTCGGAGATGCGCTGCGGGTGACCGTCTCGGCTCCCACCACCGACGGTCGCGCTCCCGAGCGCGACACCTTCGCCTGGACGGTGCTCTCCGCACTCGCCGGCGAAGTCGACTCCACGGTCGGTGAGGACCGCACGGTCAGCATCAGTCTGCACAAGAAGCGCGGCTCGGGCCCTGGCCAGCCGTGACGGATGGAACGGGCAGGCCGGTGCAGGACGAGAGGCGCGTCGCGCAGGTGGTGCCCAGCGCCGCCATCCCCGATCAGCAGCAGGCAGAGCGGGCGGACCACATGGACCAGCAGCAGCACCAGCAGCGCCAGGACGAGCGGCACGAGCGCGAGCACGGGGCTGTGCGCGAGCATGAGCGCGAGCACGGGCCCGTGCAGCGGGTTCCGGTGCACGGGAACGGCCACGGTCACGGCCATGGCCACACCCACGCGCCGGAGCACGGGCAGCTGACCGCGCCGCACGACCGCACTGGCGCCCGCGAGCTGTTCATCGAGCTGCGCGGGCTGCCCGACGGCTCTCCGGAGCGTGCCGAGCTGCGCAACCACCTGGTCCGCATGCACCTGCCGCTCGTGGAGCATCTGGCCCGCCGGTTCCGCAACCGCGGCGAGCCGCTGGACGATCTGACGCAGGTCGCCACCATCGGCCTGATCAAGTCCGTCGACCGGTTCGACCCGGACCGCGGAGTGGAGTTCTCCACCTACGCGACCCCGACCGTCGTCGGCGAGATCAAGCGGCACTTCCGCGACAAGGGCTGGGCGGTACGAGTGCCGCGTCGGCTCCAGGAGCTGCGGCTCTCGCTGACCACGGCGACCGCCGAACTGTCCCAGCGGCACGGCAGGTCGCCGACGGTCCACGAGCTGGCCGAGCAGCTCGGGATCTCGGAGGAGGAGGTGCTGGAGGGCTTGGAGTCCGCCAACGCCTACAGCACTCTCTCCCTGGACGTGCCGGACACCGACGACGAGTCGCCGGCCGTCGCCGACACCCTGGGCGCCGAGGACGACGCCCTGGAGGGGGTGGAGTACCGGGAGTCGCTCAAGCCGCTGCTGGAGGAGCTGCCGCCGCGGGAGAAGAAGATCCTGCTGCTGCGGTTCTTCGGCAATATGACCCAGTCGCAGATCGCGCAGGAGGTCGGTATCTCGCAGATGCATGTGTCGCGGCTGCTGGCCCGTACGCTGGCCCAGCTGCGCGACCGGCTGCTGGTGGAGGAGTAACCGCTGCCCCTTGCCGTGCCGCGCGGGGCGGCTACGCGTCGCGCGGCCCGATGCCGAGTGCCTCGGTCGCCGTCGGGTTGACCAGCAGCGCCAGGACGGCCACGGCCGCGAGGCCGAGCGCGACCCCGGCGGCGATCATCGCTCCTCCGGTGTTGATCAGCGTCCAGGCGACCGGCACCGCCATGATCTGGATGATCAGCGCGGGGCCCCGGCTCCAGCTTCGCCGCAGCAGCAGGCCGCGGGCTGCGATCAGCGGCAGCGCGGCGAGCGCCAGCAGGGTCAGCCCGCCCATCTCCGCCTGCCGCGGACTGCCCGGATGTCCGAGCAAGCCCATGACCAGCAGATATACACCGAAGGCGGCGAGCGCCAAGCCCTCGACGGCGGAGAGCACCGCGGCGGCCGTGAGCCGCGCCGGCCGGGGAGTTGTGACGTCCGTCGGCTCGTTGCCCGTCCCGGCGCCCTTGCCTGCGGCGGCGCCCTCGTGCCCATCGGTCGTGCGATTCCTACTCACCCCAGCAGGGTAGCCCGCACGCCGGACCGGCCCGCGCCCGTCTGAGCCGGGGAGCGCCTGTTCTCCAGGGGGCTGGGCCCTGTACCGGCAGGTAGGTAGTCTGCTGCGCATGCGTGCACTCCTTGTGGCCAATCCGGCAGCGACCACCACCAGTGCCCGCACTCGGGACGTCCTCATCCATGCGCTCGCGAGTGATCTGAAACTGGAGGTCGCCGCCACGGAGTACCGCGGGCACGCCCGTGATCTGGCCCGCCGGGCGGCCGAGAGTGGCGAGATCGAGCTAGTCGTGGCGCTCGGCGGCGACGGCACGGTCAACGAGGTCGTCAACGGGCTGCTGCACAACGGCCCCGATCCCGACGCGCAGCCGCGGCTGGCGGTGGTCCCGGGCGGGTCGACCAATGTCTTCGCCCGCGCCCTCGGCCTGCCGAATGACGCGATCGAGGCGACCGGAGCGCTGCTGGACGCGCTGCGTGACCGCAGCGAACGGACCGTGGGCCTGGGGCTCGCCGCCGGCGCGCCGGGCAGCGAGGACGAGAGTGTGCCCGCCCGCTGGTTCACCTTCTGCGCGGGGTACGGCTTCGACGCCGGCGTGGTCGGGCGCGTGGAGCAGCAGCGCGAACGCGGCAGGCGTTCGACCCATGCGCTGTACGTACGGCAGGCCCTCCAGCAGTTTCTCAGCGAGCCGAGCCGCCGGCACGGGACGATCACGCTGGAGCGCCCCGGTGAGGAGCCCGTCAAGGATCTTGCGCTGTCCATAGTCTGCAACACCGCCCCCTGGACCTACCTGGGCAATCGCCCTGTCTACGCCTCCCCCCGGGCCTCCTTCGACACAGCCCTGGATGTACTGGGGCTCCGCAAGCTCTCCGGCCCCGCCATCGCCCGCTACACCGCCCAGCTGCTGACCTCCTCGCCGCAGCGCGGGCCGCGGGGCAGGCACGCAGTCTCCCTGCACGACCTGACGGACTTCACCTTGCATTCGAAGGTTCCACTGCCGTTTCAGATGGACGGCGACCACCTAGGACTGCGTAAGAGCGTGACGTTCACAGGTGTACGGCGTGCACTGCGTGTGATTGTGTGAGCGGAACAGGCAAAAGTCCTTCTACTCGAACGTTTAAGCTCACTTCCACCCCCTGGAAGTACGGCTGTGACAGAGGCGACACCAAGGAATCAAAAAAAACTTTCCGGAAGGGGTTGTATCCGACGCCGAGGTTTGCGAGTCTCTTCCTGGCGATCGGGACGGCCTTTGCAACCGGCCCCCTTGAGAGCCCGAATCCCCTCCCCATTCCCACCGGGACCGCACCAGGTCACTGGACGACGGCCCCTTCCCTTTCGGGGGGATTCGTGAAAGCGTTCACATTCACAAGCAAGCTGTAAAACAAGGAGATGGAGCAGCCATGGACTGGCGTCACCGCGCCGTTTGCCGCGAGGAAGACCCCGAGCTCTTCTTCCCCATCGGCAACACCGGTCCTGCGCTGCTGCAGATCGAGGAAGCCAAGGCCGTCTGCCGTCGTTGCCCCGTCCAGGAGCAGTGTCTGCAGTGGGCGCTGGAGTCCGGCCAGGACTCCGGCGTGTGGGGTGGCCTCAGCGAGGACGAGCGCCGCGCGATGAAGCGCCGCGCCGCTCGCAACCGGGCGCGCAACGCCAGCGCCTGATCAAGCCCCTGTGCCCGGGCGGCGCGTACAGCGCGTACGCACCTCCCGCCCCCGAGCCGCAGCGCGCAGTACCGCCGATGCTCAGCGTAGAGCTTCGTCTGGGGGTGCCCCCAGCAATGTGAGCCCCGGACCGGTCGTCCGGTCCGGGGCTCACAGTTGTACTGCTCACCCTGTTGCATTGCTCACCCTGTTGCATTGCTCACCCGTGGTGCTGCTCAGCTCAGTGCTTCTCGACCCGGACAGGGATGTCCAGCACCGCGCGCGTGCCCCGCTCGGGCGCCGGCACCATGTCGAACGTCCCGCCCAGCTCCCCCTCCACCAGGGTCCTTACGATTTGCAGGCCCAGGTTGCCCGTGCGCTGCGGATCGAAGCCGTCGGGGAGTCCGCGCCCGTCATCTTGCACGGTCACCAGCAGTCGGCCCTCGCCTCGCACCCGCCCGGCGCTGCGTACGGCGGACACCTCGACCGTGCCGTGCTCCCCCGGCCCGAAGCCGTGCTCCAGGGCGTTCTGCAGCAGCTCGGTGAGCACCATCGACAGCGGGGTGGCGACCTCGGCCTGGAGTATGCCGAAGCGGCCCGTCCGGGTACCGGTCACCCGACCCGGGGAGATCTCCGCCACCATGGCGAGCACCCGGTCGGCGATCTCGTCGAACTCGACGCGCTCATCGAGGTTCTGGGACAGGGTCTCGTGCACGATCGCGATCGAGCCGACCCGCCGTACGGCCTCCTCGAGCGCCTCCCGCCCCTGATCGGAGTCCATCCTGCGGGCCTGGAGACGCAGCAGGGCGGCCACGGTCTGCAGGTTGTTCTTCACCCGGTGGTGGATCTCCCGGATGGTGGCGTCCTTGGTGATCAACTCCCGTTCGCGGCGGCGCAGTTCGGTGACGTCGCGCAGCAGAATGAGCGAGCCGATGCGGGTGCCCTTCGGCTTGAGCGGGATGGCTCGCAGCTGGATGACGCAGTCGTTCGCCTCGACCTCGGTCTCGCGCGGGGCCCAGCCGCTGGCGAGTTTCACCAGGGCTTCGTCGACCGGGCCGCGGGACGGGGCGAGTTCGGCGGTGGTCTGGCCGAGGTGGTGGCCGACCAGGTCCGCGGCGAGGCCGAGCCGGTGGTATGCGGAGAGGGCGTTGGGGCTGGCGTACTGCACGATGCCGTCGGCGTCGAGCCGGATCAGGCCGTCGCCCACGCGCGGCGAGGCGTCCATGTCGACCTGCTGGCCCGGGAACGGAAACGCCCCGGCGGCGATCATCTGCGCCAGATCGGATGCGCTTTGCAGATAGGTGAGTTCGAGCCGGCTGGGCGTGCGTACGGTCAGCAGATTGGTGTTGCGGGCGATCACGCCGAGGACGCGGCCCTCACGCCGTACGGGGATCGACTCGACCCGGACCGGCACCTCCTCTCGCCATTCGGGGTCGCCCTCGCGTACGATCCGGCCCTCGTCGAGGGCGGCGTCGAGCATGGGGCGGCGCCCGCGCGGAACGAGGTGCCCGACCATGTCGTCCTGGTAGGAGGTGGGGCCGGTGTTGGGCCGCATCTGCGCCACGGAGACATAGCGGGTGCCGTCGAGGGTGGGCACCCACAGCACGAGGTCTGCAAAGGAGAGATCGGAGAGCAGCTGCCACTCGGAGACCAGCAGGTGCAGCCACTCGAGGTCGGAGTCGCTGAGTGCTGTGTGCTGGCGGACCAGGTCGTTCATGGAGGGCACGTGTGCGAGCCTACCTGTGGCAGAGTTCGTTTAACCTGCGGCGGCCCATGGACAGACAATAATGGTCTAGTCCACAATGAGAAGGTAAAACGTCCGTCCTCCCCGCACCGGAGGGTGGAACGAGGCACGTGGCGCTCTCTGCCCTGACGGCGTCGGCGGCCTCGGGTCGGCCGGAGCGCCGCGAGGTACCGCACACCTCGCGACCAGGCGCGATCGGCCGGCGTCAGCTCCGGGCTGCGGTGCCGGACAGGTTGAGGGTCCTGTCCCGGCGCCGCGGCCCGAAGTGTGTTACGGGCAGCCGCGCTCAGCGGGTCCGGGTGACCTTCGCCAGCGCGCGGGGGGCGTCCGGGTCCTGGCCGCGGGCGATGGTGACCTCGTACGCGAGCATCTGCAGCGGCAGGATCTCCAGGATCGGCTGGACCTCCTCGGCCACCTCCGCCGTCGGCAGCGCGAAGCCGGCGCAGGCCGTGTCCACCTCGGCCTGGCTGCCGATCACGACCAGGTCCGCGCCACGGTCGCGCAGCCGCTTGAGCACGGGCTGAAGTGCCTCGCCGCCCTTGCCCTCGGTGACGATCGCGATGACCGGTGAGATGTTGTCGACCATCGCGAGCGGGCCGTGCAGCAGGTCGGCGCCGGAGTAGGACAGCGCCGGGATGTAGCTGGTCTCCATCAGCTTCAGCGCTGCCTCCTTGGCGGTCGGGTAGCCGTAGCCGCGGGAGGTGAGGACCATGCGCTCGGCGAAGCGGTAGCGGGCGGCCAGCGCCTTGACCTCGTCCTGGCGGTCGAGGATCTGCTGGGCGAGCTCCGGCAGCACCTTGGCGGCCGCGCCGTCGCCGCCGCGCAGGCCCTCGACGAAGAGGTAGAGGGCCAGCAGCTCGGCGGTGTAGGTCTTGGTCGCCGGGAGCGCCTTCTCCGGGCCGGCGAGAACGTCGATGTGGAACTCGGAGACCGCGGCGAGCGGGGAGTCGGCGTTGTTGGTCACCGCGAGGGTGATCGCACCGGCCTCGCGGGCCGCCGTCGTGGAGGCCACCAGGTCCGGCGAGCCACCGGACTGACTGACGGTGATGACCAGGCAGTCGGTGAGATCCGGCTTGGCACCGTACGCCGTGGTGGTGGACATGGAGGTCAGGCCGCACGGCTTGCCCAGCCGCACCTCGAGCAGGTACTTGGCGTACAGGGCCGCGTTGTCGGAGGTGCCGCGCGCGGTGAGCAGTACGAACCGCGGGCCCTGCGCCGCGATCCGCTCGGCGGTCTCGCGGATCCTGGCCGCCCCCTCGTCGAGGATGCGGCGCAGCACCGCGGGCTGCTCGGCCATCTCGCCGGACATGAACCGGCCCGGCTGCTGGCTGTGCTGGGTCGGAGTCGTGGCGGACATGCTGGGTGCCTCCAGTGGGCTGTGTGTCGAGCTCGAGCGAACCACGGCCGTCAACTCCCGGCCGCCGTACCGGTGATGACTTCAGCGGCGGCCCGTCCGCAGACGCGGGCGGCGCCGTGCGTCGCGATGTGCAACGCTCCTGCGGGCGGCGCCTGGGGCACCCCCATCTCGACCACCACGGTGTCGGGCCGGGCGGTGAGCAGGGCGTCCAGCGCGTCGGCCATCCAGGGGTGCCGGTGAACGTCGCGGACCACTGCGACGATCCTACGGTCGGCCGCCGCCTCCAGCACCTGCGCGATCACTGCGGGCATCCCGGTCTCGGCGGCGGTGCCGCTGCCGTATGTGCCGGTCGTGGTACCGGGCAGCAGACGGTCCAGTTCCGCGGCGATGCCCCACGGGGTTTCGTCGCCGACGGCGATATTGGCCACCGGTGTGAAGGCGGCCACGTACGGGGGCGCGGTCAGTGGCTCGTACGCCCCTTGAGCACGCGTCACGCGGAGCGCGCGCCGGGCGGCCACGAGCCCCACCTCGGGCGCGGGCGCGGTCCTCGCTACCGCACGCGCGCCCGATGTCCAGCGCGCCAGTGCGCGCACCCGTGCCGCGGCGTCGGCAAGCCGCTCCTCCGCCAGTTCACCCTCGCGTACGGCGGTGATGAGCGCGTCGCGCAGCCGCAGCACGGTCTCCTCGTCGGCCAGGCCGCCGCCGACACAGATCGCGTCGGCACCCGCGGCGATGGCCAGCACACTGCCGCGCTCGATGCCGTAGGCGGCGGAGATCGCGCGCATCTCCATGCCGTCGGTGACGATCAGGCCCTCGAAGCCGAGCCCGCCCTCACTGACAGGGGCGCGAAGGAGGCCGCACAACGCCGGACGGCTCAGCGTCGCGGGCCGGTCGGGATCCAGCGCGGGCAGCAGGATGTGCGCGCTCATCACGGCCTTGGTGCCGGCTTCGACGGCGGCGCGGAAGGGCACGAGCTCGCGGGCGTACAGCGTCTCCAGGTCGGCGCCGATGCGCGGCAGGGCGTGGTGGGAATCGACGTCGGTGTCGCCGTGCCCGGGGAAGTGCTTGGTGCAGGCGGCAATCCCCGCCGCCTGCAGGCCCTCGACATACGCTGCGGTGTGCCGGGCGACCAGGGCCGGGTCGGCGCCGAAGGAGCGGACGCCGATGACGGGGTTGTCGGGGTTGGAGTTGACGTCCGCGGAGGGCGCCCAGTTGAGGCTGACGCCGCACTCGGCGAGCCGGCGGCCCAGCTCCCGGGCGACGGCCCGGGTCAGATCCACATCGCCGACCGCCCCGAGGGCGAGATTGCCGGGGAAGGAGGAGCCCGTACGGGCCTCCAGGCGGGTGACGTCACCGCCCTCCTCGTCGATGGCGACGAGGAGATCGCCGCTCTCGGCCCGCAGCTGGGCGGTGAGGGCGGCGAGTTGCTCGGGCGAGGCGATGTTGCGGCCGAACAGGCCGACCGACACCAGCCCTTCCCCGAGCCGGCGCAGCAGCCAGTCGGGCGCGCTGGTGCCGGTGAAACCGGGCTGCAGGACGGCGAGCGCATCGCGGGTGAGGCTGCCGGTGTTGCGTACGACGGTTGTCATGGCACTACGTCATCCCTTCACCGCGCCGGAGGTCAGACCCCCGACCGCCTTCCGCTGCAGAAACACAAAGAGCACCAGGATCGGCAGGGCGAACAGGGAAGCGGCGGCCATGGTGGCGCCCCAGTCGTTGCCGAAGTTGGTCTGGAAGCTCGACAGCCACAGTGGCAGCGTCTGGGCCTCGGCGTCCTTGTTGAGGATCAGCACCAGCGGGAATTCGTTCCACGCGGTGATGAAGCCGAAGAGCGAGGTGGCCATCAGGCCCGGCGCGAGCAGCGGGAGAACGACCTTCACGAAGGCCTGCGGCCGCGAGCAGCCGTCGACCATGGCGGACTCCTCCAGTTCCGCCGGCACCGCAGCGATGAATCCGCGCAGCGTGAGGATCGTCAGCGGCAGCACCATGACCATGTAGAACGCTGTCAGCGGCAGGAGGCTGTCGAGCATGTCGGCGTCCCGCACCAGCATGTAGATCGCGATGACCATGACCTCCCAGGGTGCCATCTGCGCGATCATGAAGGTCAGGACGACACCCCTGCGGCCCCTGAAGCGCATCCGTGCGATCGCGAAGGACGCGAGGAGCGCGATCAGCAGCGACAGGACCACGGCGAGGACGGTGACCGTGACGGAGTTGCGGACCAGCGTCCAGAAGTTCTCCGCGCCGACGGCCGTACGGAAGTGTTCGAGGGTGGCATCGCCGGGGAACCACACCGGGTCCTCGCTGATGATGGCCCCGGTGGGCTTGAAGGCCGTGCTGAACATCCAGTAGACGGGAAAGACGAACCCGACGGCCAGGACGAGGGCGGCCACGGCGGGCCATGTGCCCCGGGCGCGGACGATGACGATGCTGCGGAAGTCTGAGCGCGTCACAGCTCGTCCCTCTCCTGCTGCAGGGCGATGCGGAAGTAGTAGGACATCAGGGCCAGCAGGATCAGGATGGTCAGCAGCGAGATCGCCGCGCCCATGCCGTAGTGCTGGTTTCCGATGCCCTCGACGAAGGCGTAGATCGGCAGAGTCTCGGTGAGCCGGTCGGGGCCGCCGGCGTTGATGGCGTAGATCTGGGCGAAGGCCTTGAAGACCCAGATCACCTCGAGGAAGGTCGTGGCGAGGAGGAAGGGCTTGATGAGGGGGAACGTCACCGAGGTGAAGCTCCTCCACCCGCCGGCGCCGTCCAGCGCGGCCGCTTCGTACAGCTCGGCGGGAATCGTCGTCGTCGCCGCGTAGAGGTTGAGCGCGACAAACGGGATCGACTGCCAGACGATCAGGACCGTGACCACGAAGAAGGTCGACAGCTGGCCGCCGGTCCAGTTGAAGTCGGCCATCTTGTGCAGGCCGAGCAGCCGGTCGAGGACCCAGTTGACGACGCCGAAGCGCTGGGCGAACAGCCACTGGTAGACGGTGGTGGCGGCGATGTTCGGCATGGCCCAGGCCAGCACGAGGCCGACGGACAGCAGCAGCCGCATCGCCCTGCCGAGCCGGGCCAGCAGCAGGCCGATGAGGGTGCCGAGCACCATGATCAGTACGACGTTGGCGGCGGTGAAGACCACCGACCGGACGGTGACCCGCCAGAAGTCCTCACTGCCCAGGATCGAGCGGTAGTTCTCGATGCCGTTCCACTCGGTGACATGCCGGATCAGCTGCCCCATGTTGAGGTTCTGGAACGACAGCAGGCCGTTGCTCACCAGCGGCCAGCCGAGGAAGGCGGCGGTCGCGGCGAGCGCGGGGAGCAGCAGCAGATACGGCGCGGAGCGTCCTGCCCGCCCGCTCTCCCGTCCCGGTCGGGTGGGCGGTCCTCCCGTGCTCTCCGGGATGCCGGCGGCCGGGCCCGGGGCCGCCCGTTCGGTCTGCACTGACATGCCTGCCATCTCTTTCCTGGTGCCGACGAGCCGTGGTGGGCCGTAATGAGCCATACGCGTCAAGGCCCTGCCGGAAACGGTCGCCCGTCCCCGGCAGGGCTGGTGGTGCCCTACTGCTGCTGGCTGAGGCGCTTGTTGAACTCGGCCTCGACCTGCTGGGCGGCGGCCGTGGGCGACTTACCGTTCAGGACGGCGGTCATATAGGTCTTGATCGGGTTCGGCGGGTTCTCCACCGGGGCCCACTCGGGGATCAGCGGAGTGGTGCCACCGCCGGCGGCGGCCGGGGCGGCGGCCTCGGCCGCCGCGTTGCCCTTCAGGCGGGACTGCAGCGACTGCTTGTTCGGGATGACGCCGCCTTCCTCGGCGAGCATGCCCTCGAACGTGTCGGAGAGGGCGATCTTCAGGAACTCCTTGGCCAGTTCCTGCTTCTGGCTCCCGGCCGCGACGGCGAGGTTGGAGCCGCCGAGGAAGACGCCCTCGGGCTTGCCGGCGGTCTCACCGGGGATGGTGAAGTAGCCGATCTCCTTCTCGATCTTCGGATTGGCCTTGATGGCGGTGGCCGCCTCCCAGCCCATGCCGATGAAGGCGCCGGTCCTGCCCTTGGCGAAGACCTCCGCCTGCTGCGGGGTCGCCTCGTCCTTGTCCTTGGGGGCCTTGCTGAAGGACTGGTACTGCCGGTAGATGTCCATGGCCTTGGCGACCTTGGAATCGGCGAGATTGGACACCCACTTCTTGCCGTCCTTCTTCACCAGGTCGGCCCCGGTGCCGATGGTCAGGCCGTCGAAGAAGTACCAGTTCTGGCCGGGCAGATAGATCGGTTCCGCATCGGTCTTCTTCCCGATCGCCTCGAGGTCCCTGAAGAACTCGGTACGGGTCTCGGGCGTGCCCTTGAGGCCGGCCTCGGCCCAGATCTTCTTGTTGTAGACGACGACGCGGTTGGCGACGTACCAGGGCGCCGCGTACTGCTTGCCGCCGTAGACAGCGGACTTGTTGATCGACGCGGTCCAGTCCGCGCCGATCTCCTTCTTCAGATCGGTCAGGTCGGCGAGGCCGCCGGTCCGGGCGTACGCCGGGGTCTGGGTGTTGCCGACCTCGATGACGTCCGGCGGCTCCGACTCCGAGAGCGCTGTGGTGATCTTCTGCTGGATGCCGTTCCACTGCTGGGTCTCGAACTTCAGCTTCGCGCCGGTCTTCTTCCCGAATTCCGCCGTGACGGCCTTCGTCCAGCCCTCGGGGGTGGAACCGTCCATGGCCCAGACGGTCAGGGTCTCCCCCTTGAAGCCGTCCGAGCCGGACTTGTTCCCCCCGTCGCCGCTGCTTCCGCAGGCGGCGACGCTCGCCAGCATGGCCGCGACACCCGTCGCTGCTATGAGCCCGCGCTTCATAGCACCCCTCCTCCACGAACCGGATGTGGTCAATAATGGTTTAGACCAGTGCGGGCAGCTTGGCCTAGACCTTTGAGGGTGTCAAGGGTGTATAAGAGTCGCTGTCGGGTCCGTTACCGTTCCGACACCCGGACGGGGGCCACCCGCTGAGGCCGGACCGTGCCACGATGTGAGCCGCTACAGACGGAGGAGCCGGTGACGGCAGGAGATGAGCCGGGGAGGCAGACCATGGAGTCCGACGGCGCCGCCCAGGCCACAGAGCACGCCCCCACGCTCCACTCGGGAGACGAGGCCCCTCATGGGGCGGGCGGCGCGGCGCGCACCGCGCGCGTGCCCAAGTACTACCGCCTCAAGCGCCACCTCCTGGAGATGACCCAGACGCTGCCCCCCGGCACACCGGTCCCCCCGGAGCGCACCCTCGCCGCCGAGTTCGACACCTCCCGTACGACCGTGCGGCAGGCCCTCCAGGAGCTGGTCGTCGAGGGCCGGCTCGAGCGGATCCAGGGCAAGGGCACCTTCGTCGCCAAGCCGAAGGTCTCGCAGACCCTGCAACTCACCTCCTACACCGAGGACATGAAGGCCCAGGGCCTGGAGCCGGCCTCGCAACTGCTCGACATCGGCTACGTCACGGCGGACGACCGGCTCGCCGGCCTGCTCGACATCGCGACGGGCGGGCGGGTCCTGCGCATCGAACGGCTGCGGCTGGCGAACGGCGAGCCGATGGCCATCGAGACCACGCATCTGTCGGCCAAGCGCTTCCCGGCGCTGCGCCGCAGCCTGGTCAAGTACACCTCGCTCTACACGGCCCTGGCGGAGGTGTACGACGTCCGGCTCGCCGAGGCCGAGGAGACCATCGAGACCTCGCTGGCCACGCCGCGCGAGGCCGGGCTGCTCGGCACGGACGTCGGCCTGCCGATGCTGATGCTCTCGCGGCACTCGATCGACACCAACGGCGAACCGGTGGAGTGGGTGCGGTCGGTCTACCGCGGCGACCGGTACAAGTTCGTCGCCCGGCTGCAACGGCCGGGCACCTGAGGCGGATAGCGGACGCCGGTCGGCTGACACTGGCCCACTGATCGGCGCGGCACCCCCACATCGCTCCTGACCTGCGGTTCCATCAAGCGTTTCCGTACCGATATACGAACGGGGGTGACGTCCGGAGGGAGCCTCCCTTAGATTTCCCCCGCATTACGGAGGAGATCACTCGAGGGGACGGTGCCGGGTCATGACAGAACCACCAGAAGACCGCCAGAGAGGGGTCGCCGCCCTGCCGCTGACCGTGGCGGGCGTATGCCTGTTCATTCCGTTCGTGGCCCTGCTGTGGGTCGGCTCGTACTCCCGGGTGACGCCGACCGTGATCGGCATCCCGTTCTTCTACTGGTACCAGATGCTCTGGGTGCTGATCTCTACCGCACTCACCGCCGTCGCGTACGCCGTGATCCGGCGCCATGAGAAGGCGCGCAAGGGGGGTGCGTCGCAGTGAAGGACGGCGTGAACGTCATCGCCCTGGTCGTGTTCGGCCTCTTCTTCGTCGCCGTGACGGTCATGGGCTTCCTGGCCGCCAAGTGGCGGCGCGCGGAGAACGCCGAGAACCTCGACGAGTGGGGCCTGGGCGGCCGCAGCTTCGGCACCTGGATCACCTGGTTCCTGCTCGGCGGCGACCTCTACACCGCCTACACCTTCGTCGCCGTCCCGGCGGCGATCTACGCGGCGGGCGCGGCCGGCTTCTTCGCCGTGCCGTACACGATCATCACGTATCCGCTGGTCTTCACGTTCCTGCCGCGGCTGTGGTCGGTCGCGCACCGGCACGGCTACGTGACCTCCTCGGACTTCGTACGCGGCCGCTTCGGCTCCAAGGGCCTGTCGCTGGCGCTCGCGGTCACCGGGATCCTCGCGACCATGCCGTACATCGCGCTCCAGCTCGTCGGCATTCAGGCGGTGCTGGACGTGATGGGCATCGGCGGCGGCACGAGCACCCACTGGTTCGTCAAGGACCTGCCGCTGCTGATCGCCTTCGGTGTGCTCGCCGCCTACACGTACTCCTCCGGGCTGCGCGCCCCCGCGCTCATCGCCTTCGTCAAGGACACCCTGATCTACCTCGTCATCGCGGTGGCGATCATCTACATACCGATCAAGCTGGGCGGCTTTGACCACATCTTCTCCGCGGCGAGCGACGCTTTCGCGGTGAAGAACCCGCAGACGGGGCTGCCCCGCGGCTCGCTCGTCACGGCACCGCAGGCGCAGTGGGCGTACGCCACGCTGGCCCTCGGCTCCGCGATGGCGCTCTTCCTGTACCCGCACTCGGTGACCGCGGTGCTCTCCAGCGGGAGCCGCAACGTCATCCGGCGCAACACGACGATCCTGCCGCTGTACTCGCTGATGCTGGGCATGCTGGCGCTGCTCGGCTTCATGGCGATCGCCGCCGGGATCAAGGTGGAGAACGGGCAGCTGGCGATCCCGCAGCTGTTCGAGAACATGTTCCCGGACTGGTTCGCGGGTGTGGCGTTCGCGGCCGTCGGCATCGGCGCACTGGTCCCAGCGGCCATCATGTCGATCGCCGCCGCGAACCTGTTCACCAGGAACATCTACAAGGACTTCATCAAGCGGGACGCGACGCCGGCGCAGGAGGCCAAGGTCTCCAAGATCGCCTCGCTGCTGGTGAAGGTCGGTGCACTGGCCTTCGTCCTGACCATGGACAAGACGGTGGCGATCAACTTCCAGCTGCTCGGCGGGATCTGGATCCTGCAGACCGTTCCGGCGCTGGTGGGCGGCCTGTTCACGCGGTGGTTCCACCGCTGGGCGCTGATCGCGGGCTGGGCGGCCGGCATGCTCTACGGCACCTGGAAGGCGTACGAGACGCCGGGTCCCAATCAGCCGCACTTCGGCAACACCAACCTGATTCCGCTCATCGGCGAGAAGGGCTACATCGGGCTGACCGCCTTCGTGCTGAACGTCGCGGTCGTGGTGGTGCTCACGGTGGTCCTGAAGGCCGTCAAGGCGCCGGAGGGTGTGGACGAGACCTCCGCGGACGACTACACGGCGGATGCGGGCGAGCCTGGCGTGCGGACCAAGCTGCCGCCGGCCACAGTCGGAGCGCCCGGCCCGGGTCCCGACGACGCCGCTGACACCGCGGAAGCCCCCGCCAAGAACTGACACCGCGGATCCGTACGGTCAGGCAGCCGTACGGTACGCACCGGCCACGGGCCGTCGCCCCCGCACGGGGCGGCGGCCCGTTGTCATACCCCTGGTGCACACTCGGCTTCGTGACTCCGCTCCCCCCCACCTGAAACCAGAAGATGGTGACGGCCCATCGGCTGTACGGCGGCTGGGTTTCTACGGGCTCCGGAGCGGGACTGGGAGCCGATACCGGGCGTCGTGCTGCAGGTGCTCAGCTGCGAGCTGTGATGGGCGAGCCCGATGTGGCCACCCCAAGCCCCGCCACAATATGTGGGGGCCGCGCGCGGACTACAGCACAAGATGTATGCTCATGCTCGCTGCCGCAGCAGGGGAATCCGGTGCGACTCCGGAACTGTCCCGCAACGGTGTAGACACGCGCACGTCGCGCGTGCCAGTCCGAATACCTGTCGGCGGCCTGCCCGGATCGACCGACCGGGCCGAAATCGTCCGGGCCTCGCGGGTTGGGTCGGCGGACGCTGCGCGGTGTCACTTCGCCCTGCCCGGGGGACGTACGCCCGTATGCGCCCGTCGCGCATCACCCCTCGCGGCCCCCAGCCGAGCGAGGGAGAGCACACCGGTGACCATCGCGCCCGTAGATCCGTCCTCATCGACCACAGCCGAGGACGGCCCCGAAGGCCCCGGAACCGCGCTGCTGCGCACCCTGACCGACCTCACCGCCGACCTTCCCGCGACCGACCCCGGCCGGGTCGCCGCCGCGGCGCTGCGCGGCCGTCACGCGGGTTCGGACGAGGCCGAGTTGCGGGGGCTGGCGACCGAGGCCGCGGCCGGTCTGATCTCCGAGGACCCGCAGTACTCGCGGCTCGCGGCGCGTCTGCTCTCCCGCGCCATCGCCGACGAGGCCGCGAGCCAGGGTGCGGTCTCCTTCTCCGCCTCCGTCGGGACCGGCCACCGCGAGGGTCTGATCGCCGACAGCACCGCGGAGTTCGTACGGACACACGCCGCGCGCCTGGACACGCTTGTCGAGACGGCGCTGGCCGACGGCGCCGACGACCGCTTCGGCTACTTCGGGCTGCGCACCTTGCACAGCCGCTATCTGCTGCGCCACCCCACGACGCGTCAGGTCATCGAGACGCCGCAGCACTTCATGCTGCGCGTCGCCTGCGGCCTCGCCGCTGGCAACGCGGGCCGGGCGGTCGACGAGGTGGCCGCGCTCTACCGGCTGATGAGCCGCCTGGACTATCTGCCCAGCTCCCCCACCCTCTTCAACTCCGGTACCCGGCACCCGCAGATGTCCTCCTGCTATCTGCTGGACTCGCCGCTGGACGAGCTGGACTCCATCTACGACCGGTACCACCAGGTCGCGCGGCTGTCGAAGCACGCGGGCGGCATCGGCCTGCCGTACAGCCGGGTGCGGTCCCGCGGTGCTCTGATCCGCGGCACCAATGGGCACTCCAACGGCATCGTGCCGTTCCTGCGCACCTTGGACGCCTCGGTCGCGGCCGTGAACCAGGGCGGCCGGCGCAAGGGCGCGGCCTGCGTCTATCTGGAGACCTGGCACGCGGACCTCGAGGAGTTCCTGGAGCTGCGTGACAACACCGGCGAGGACGCGCGCCGCACCCACAATCTCAACCTGGCGCACTGGATCCCGGACGAGTTCATGCGCCGCGTCGAGGCGGACGGGGTGTGGTCGCTGTTCTCGCCCTCCGACGTGCCGGAGCTGGTCGACCTGTGGGGCGAGGAGTTCGACCTGGCCTACCGCACGGCGGAGGCGGAGGGCCGCTACGTCAAGCAGGTTCCGGCCCGGCAGATCTACGCCCGGATGATGCGCACCCTCGCGCAGACCGGCAACGGCTGGATGACCTTCAAGGACGCTGCCAACCGCACCGCCAACCAGACGGCCGAGCCGGGCAAGGTCATCCACTCCTCCAACCTCTGCACCGAGATTCTGGAGGTCACCAGCGACGGCGAGACGGCCGTGTGCAACCTGGGGTCCGTCAACCTCGCTGCCCATCTGGGTGCGGACGGGACGGTTGACTGGGAGCGGCTGGACGCCAGCGTGCACACCGCCGTCACCTTCCTCGACCGGGTCGTGGACATCAACTACTACCCGACCCGCCAGGCGGCGGCGTCCAACGAGCGCTGGCGCCCGGTGGGCCTCGGCGTGATGGGCCTGCAGGACGTCTTCTTCCGCCTCAAGCTGCCCTTCGACTCCCCCGGGGCGGCACGGCTGTCCACCCAGATCGCCGAGCGCATCATGCTCGCGGCGTACGAGGCGTCCTGCGACCTCGCCGACCGGCACGGCCCGCACCCGGCCTGGTCCTCCACGCGCGCCGCACGCGGGGTGCTGCACCCGGATCACTACGGCGTCCAGCCGCACTGGCCGGAGCGCTGGGAGGCGCTGCGCGCCCGTATGGCCCGGACCGGCATGCGCAACTCCCTGCTGCTGGCGATCGCGCCCACGGCCACGATCGCCTCGATCGCGGGCGTGTACGAGTGCATCGAGCCGCAGGTCTCGAACCTCTTCAAGCGCGAGACCTTGTCGGGCGAATTCCTTCAGGTCAACTCGTACTTGGTGGAGGAGCTGAAGCAGCTGGGTGTGTGGGACGCCCGGACCCGCGAGGCGCTGCGCGAATCGGGCGGCTCGGTGCAGGACTTCGCCTGGCTGCCTCAGGACGTGCGCACGTTGTACCGCACGGCGTGGGAGATCCCGCAGCGGGCCCTGATCGACATGGCCGCGGCCCGTACGCCGTTCCTCGACCAGAGCCAATCGCTGAATCTCTTCATGGCCTCGCCGACCATCGGCAAGCTCAGCTCGATGTACCTGTACGCATGGAAGCAGGGCCTGAAGACGACGTACTACCTGCGTTCGCGCCCGGCCACCCGGATCGCCCGCGCGGCCGGCAACTCGACGGCCGCCGACCTCCGCGCCCTGCCTTCGGCGGGGGGACCCCCAGTACAGCAGACGACCGAGTCCGCCGACGCCGTCGCCTGCTCTCTTGAAAACCCCGAGTCCTGCGAGGCCTGCCAGTAATGACCACCCCGGCCCACCCTCCCCTTGCCTCCGGCGTGGGGGACCCCACCGACCACCACCCCGCAACGACGACGCTGCGCGTCGGCACCTCTGATTCTCCGAAGAACCTCCTCGATCCGGGCTTCGAGCTGACGCTCCGTCCGATGCGCTACCCGGAGTTCTACGAGCGCTACCGGGACGCGATCAAGAACACCTGGACCGTGGAGGAGGTCGACCTCCACTCGGACGTGGCCGACCTCGCCAAGCTCTCCCCGGGCGAGCACCACCTGATCGGCCGTCTGGTCGCCTTCTTCGCGACTGGCGACTCGATCGTGGCCAACAATCTGGTGCTCACCCTCTACAAGCACATCAACTCCCCCGAGGCGCGGCTGTATCTGTCGCGGCAGCTCTTCGAGGAGGCCGTGCACGTCCAGTTCTACCTGACGCTGCTCGACACCTATCTGCCGGACCCGGACGACCGTGCGGCCGCCTTCGCGGCAGTCGAGAACATCCCGTCGATCCGCGAGAAGGCGCAGTTCTGCTTCCGGTGGATGGACTCCGTGGAGGAGATCGACCGCCTGGAGTCGAAGGAAGACCGCCGCCGCTTCCTGCTCAACCTGATCTGCTTCGCGGCATGTATCGAGGGGCTGTTCTTCTACGGCGCCTTCGCCTACGTCTACTGGTTCCGCTCGCGGGGGCTGCTGCACGGGCTGGCCACCGGCACCAACTGGGTCTTCCGTGACGAGAGCATGCACATGGAATTCGCGTTCTCGGTCGTGGACACCGTCCGCGAGGAGGAGCCGGACCTCTTCGATGAGGACATGGGCAAGCAGGTCACGGCGATGCTGGAGGAGGCCGTCGAGGCCGAGCTGCAGTTCGCGTGCGATCTGTGTGGTGACGGCCTGCCCGGAATGAACACCGATTCGATGCGGCAGTATTTGGAGTGCGTCGCCGACCAGCGCCTGCGCCGCCTCGGCCTGCCGGCCCGCTATGGCTCGGAAAACCCGTTCTCGTTCATGGAGCTTCAGAACGTCCAGGAGCTGACGAACTTCTTCGAGCGCCGGGTGTCCGCCTATCAGGTCGCGGTGGAGGGTTCGGTCGCCTTCGACGACGACTTCTGACCCGCGAACTCCGTCCCGATCCCGTGGCAGCGGGGATCGGAACGGAAGCGTTGGTGATCTAGATGGTCGCTCGGACTCGCTCGCATGCGTGGCAGCGGCTGTGAACTGAGCCTCGGTCGGCGGAACTGCCGTCGCTGCCGGTTGCCTTGGCACTGCCACCCGAGTCGCAGGCGGTCAGGCTCAGGCCCGCCACCATGACGCCGGCAGCGGTGGCGGTGATGGCTCGAAGTCGCATGGGTACTTCCCCCTGTGTAGCGACCGGAGCGGTCTCCCCGGCCACGTCCGGGCCTTGTTCGGTGCGCCGTGGTCACGTCACGTAGTTGCGCGACTGGCGCCCGTCGAGTGGCCGGGTCGCCGCCGCGGCGCTCGACGCGCGTCAACTACCCGCGCATGACGGGCGGGAGGCGCACAGGTAAGGGGCGGACCCCAATGGGGTCCGCCCCTTACCACTCGCTATCGGTGCCGTGGTTCAGTCGTTCGGGACCGTCTCGTAGCGCGGGGTGCCCTCAGCCATCTGCCGCAGGGCTTCCTTGCGCTCTCGCTTGGACAGCCGGTCGATGTAGAGGTAGCCGTTCAGGTGGTCGGTCTCGTGCTGCAGGCAGCGCGCGAAGTAGCCGGTGCCCTTGACGACGATCGGGTTGCCCTGCGCGTCCTGGCCGCGGCAGATCGCGTAGTCCGGGCGCGCGAGCGGGGCGTAGGCGGTCGGCACGGACAGGCAGCCCTCGTTGGACTCGTCGAGCACCCGGCGGTCGGCCGGCAGCTCCTCGATCTCCGGGTTGCAGATCGCGCCGACGTGCCGTACGCCCTCGTCGTCCGGGCAGTCGTAGACGAAGACGCGCAGGTCGACACCGATCTGGTTGGCGGCCAGGCCCACGCCTTCCGCCGCCCGCTGGCTGGCGAACATGTCGTCGATGAGCTGGGCGAGCTTGTCGTCGAACTCCGTGACGTCCTTGCAGCGGCGGTGCAGCACCGGGTTGCCGTAGACGGTGATCGGGCGGACCGTGCCGCGCTCGCGGTGCTCCTTCTCGCGCTGCTCGGCGTCGATGGTGTCGTCGAAAAACTCGATGTCCTCCGCCTCGTCCGCCGTCCGCTGCTGCCCGCTGTCCTGCTGCGCCATGTCCGCCGTACGCCTTCCTCAAGCTTCCTCAGCCATTTGCCTTCAGCCTGTACAGGGTACGGCCCCAGGCAGGCGGGCGGCCCAGGTCAGCAGACTTCTTCCAGGTCCCGCCAGGCACGGGTGTCCGGGCTGTCGGCGACCCAGCCGTCCAGCAGGCCCCGTACGAGTCCGGCGGGCGCCGCGATGCCGCACTCCCGCTCCGGCACCCACAGCACGCCCGAGCCCGCCGTCCGGTGGCCGAGCGGACCCGGGTGTCCGGGCTCACTGTGGTCGTGCGGGTCGAGATGTTCGCCCTCGCCCTCGTCGCTCGGCATCCGGCTCTCCGAGCAGGAACGGCACAGCAGCCGCACCGACGACGACCAGTCCTCGGCCGCGTAGCCCGCGTCGCCCGCGAGCCGTTCCAGGGCGTCCCGGTCGGCCTCGGTGGCCGCCTCCAGCAGCACCACCCAGGTCGGCACCGGGGAGGGCGCCCACAGCTCGATCTCGTCGAAGACCGGGTACGAGTGCCCCGCCGCGGTGGTGCGCTCGCCGTGCGGGACGCCGTCGTGCAGCACGACCTCGCCCCAGCGCCGCCCCGAGGACGGCAGTGGGATGCTCAGCACCTCCAGGCGGGCCGGGTCCAGCCGGCGGCCCCATACGACCTCGGCCTCGCCCTCCGGCGACAGCCGTACGGCCGCGCTGCCCAGCTCCATCTCGATCGGCTCCGCGGACGGGCCGTCCGTGCGCTGGTCGCCGCGGACCTTGAGGCCGTACGCCTGCCAGGCGCGGCGGGCCAGGGGCCAGTCCTGCAGGGCGGTCGCCGCGATGCCCACGTTCCACCAGTCCGGGGCGCCCTCCTCGCGGTCCAGGAGGGCGACGGCGCGCAGGCCCGCGGCGCGCGCCTGCTCCCAGTCGTGCCGGAACTTGTGCAGCAGCGCCAGGTTGAACCAGGACTCGGAGAGCCAGGGCTCAAGGTCGGCGGCACGGGTGAGCAGCGCTCCCGCGTCCTCGTACCGACCGTCGCCGATCAGCGTGAAAGCGCGGTCGGTCGCCTGCCGCCACGAGGCGGAGGGCCGATGCCGTCCCTTGCCGAAGATCCTCACGATTCCCGCCTGCCGGTTCACTCCGTGTCCGTTGCCTTGTGCCTGCCGACTGTGTCAGAAGCCCGGCCCGGGAGGTGCCCCCAGGGGGAGCGTCCCCCTCCCTGGGACAACCTGCCACAGATCGGCCGCCATCTCAGCCCGGCCCCTTTCGTCCAGTGCGCTGCAGCCTGCGCGGAGCGTTGTTCACGGTGCTCCTTGCCGACTGCGCGACCCCGAACCCCCTCTGCTTCCGCATCCAACCATGCCCATCTCGACGCGCGCTCATTACCCGTGGGTTCAGCAAGATTCAACGGCTCCCCCTGGCGGTTTCGACGGCTGTTTCTGCGGTAGTGAACCGGGATTACGGGGGTGAACCGGGCGGTCGGCCACCGCGGGCGAGCACGCGCGCGAGAGCATCGACCACCCGGGGTTCGTAGTCGCGGGCGGTGGCCAGCCGGAGCCGTTCCAAGGCGCTCAGCGGACCGCCCAGGCTCCGCCCACCGCATGCCAGGTCGTCGTAGGCGTTGACGGCGCGGACGATCCGAGCGGCGAGCGGCTGCTCGCAGTACGGATCCGCCTGGCGCTCGACGACGACCGCCACCTCGGCGGGCACCCCGGTCTGGCGTACGACCGCGCCGCCGAGCAGCGCTATCCGGCGCTGTTCCTCCGGCGGCAGCGACGCGGTCGCCCCTGCGGGGACCGGGTCCACCAGGGAGAGCTGACCGATGTCGTGCATCAGCGCCGCGCACTCCAGCACATCCAGCTCGGGTTCGGACAGCCCCAGCTCTCGGCCGACGGCCCCGCTGAGGGCGGCGACGCGGCGGGCGTGGCCGGTGGGGGTGTAGCCGGCGATCTCGGTGGCGCGGGCGAGGGAGGCGATGGTCTGCCGGTAGGTGGCCCGTACGGCGGCGTAGCGGCGGCAGGAGAACTGGGTGAGCAGCAGCGGCACGCAGAACACGGGCAGCGCCCACAGTCCGGCCACGGCGACGGCAAGGGCGATGACCACACCGGTCGCGCAGATGGCCGAGCCGATGCCCAGCAGGGCCCGTAGCTCGTCACGGAGCAGCGGTCCGTACGGCCAGCCGGTGCGGGAGCGGGCGAGAGCGGCCGCGACGACGGCGTCGCACAGGGCGGTAAGGGCCAGCAGAAGCAGCAGGAAGAGGGCGTAGTACGGGCCTTGCCCGATCCGTTCGTCCAACTGTCCGGAGGTGTGCAGTGGTTGGAAGCAGGTGGCGGCGAATCCTGCGGTCAGGACGCGGCGGGCGAGGTGGTCGAAGACGGATGTACCGGCGCGGGCGACGTGCGGCGCGGTCCCGGCCAGCGCGGCCGCGCCGACGACGGTGACGACCTGGAACACACCGTGGGTGGTGGGGTGTCCGGCTATCTGGCCAAGGAGCGCGTAGGCGAGCGCTCCGGCGGCCGCGAGCGGGGCTGCCTCGCGGCCGGCTGGTCCCCAGCGCAGCAGCTCGCCGACGGCTATGAGCACGGCGAAGGCAAGGGCGGTGCCCGGCTGCTGGATCCCGTGCCACAGGGTCCACCCAAGGGCGCTCGCCCCGAGGGTCACCGCGGCACCGCGCACACACGCCACGGTGAGAGGCGCACGTGGGCCCGCGGGCGCATCGGTCTCCCGGCCCGCATGGATCCCGGAGGGCACGGCAGAACGTCTCTCCCCCGGTCCGGGGCCCGGCGTGCCGCCTTCATCCGCGGGTGACGGCGAAGGGCCGCAGGCTTCGGGGGGCTCCTGTCCGCGGCTCATGCGCCTCCGCCTCGGTTGGGCTCCACTCCGGCCTGGTCTGGGTGCTGAGCGGGGCCGGACGGCCTGGCAGCGGGGCCGCCGGCCGGCGGTCCGCCGGTCGCGGGTGCCAGTGCCGGGGCCGCTCGGCGCCGTTCCGAGACGGAGTCCGCTGGGGACCGGGATGGTGGCGGGCCTGCGGCCGGTGTCGGCTGCGGCGTTGGCGGCACGTTTCCGCACGCGCCCGCTCCGTCCGCCCCGTCCGCCGTACTGGCCCTGTCGGCCGTGACCCCTGGATGCCAGCCGTGCTGGTCGAGGGCCTGGGCCAGAGCCAGGACCATCCGGGGGTCGAACTGGGTGCCCGCGCACCGCCGTAACTCCTCGACAGCGTCCGGGACCGGGCGCGCCCGTCGGTAGGAGCGCGTCGACGTCATCGCGTCGAACGCGTCCGCGACCGCCACCACCCGCGCGAACTCCGGGATCTGCGAGCCGGACAGGCCGTATGGATAACCGCTGCCGTCCATGCGCTCGTGGTGGTGCAGGATCGCCGCGCGCGCCTCCCGCAGAAAGGCGATGCCGCGAACCATTTCGTGCCCGTACTCGGGATGGAGCTCGATGACACGGCGCTCCTCGGGAGTCAGCGGCCCGTCCTTGCGCAGCAGCCGCGTGGGGACGCCGATCTTGCCGACGTCGTGCAGTATGCCCGCGAAGCGGAGCACTTCGAGCCGGTCCCCTGCCATACCCAGCTCCCTGGCGATCATCACGGAGGCGCGGCCGACGCGCTCGCTGTGGCCGCGGGTGTAGCGGTCCTTGATGTCGACGGCCTGGACCAGCGCGCGGATGGTGGCCTGGTGGGCGGCCCGCTCACGGTCGTACTGGGCGAACATCCAGCAGCAGACGTACATCGGCAGCAGCACCAGCAGGGCGGCGAGCGGACCGTACGGGCTGCGCCAGAGCACCGCCATCATCAGCCCGGCCAGCCCGTGCACCAGGTGCGGGGCGAGCGCGCGCAGCAGCAGCCCGCGCCAGGCGGTGCGCGGGGAACAGCGTTCGGCGGTGACGAGGATGCCGCCGTCGAGGGCGACGAGGACCAGGCAGTAGGCGAGCGCCCCGGCGGCCGCGGACAGCAGGGCGTAGGGGAAGTCGGCGGCGGCCACGGCGGCATGGCCGCTGGCGGTCAGGCCGCCGTGGCCGCCGCCGAAGGCGTATGCGGCGGCGTACGACGCGAGCGCGCGCTGGGCGGCATGCCACACCCGCCGCGGCCAGGCCGGATGCTGCTCGACGCGGCCGATCAGCGCGCCCGGAACGGGGACCAGCGCAGCGGCCGCGGGCGGCAGCAGAAACGCTCCGGCAAGGAGCACGGGCACGAACGAGCCCATGCCGCCGGGGGCCCGGCGGCCCATGAAGGGACAGCGCGTCACCTGCTCACAGGCGGCGTAGAGGACGACGAGCAGGCCGACAGCGGCCCAGGGGATTGGGGCGGCTGGGCGTAAGGAGGGGGCGGCACAGGCACCGGCGGCCAGCACGGCGCACATGATGTACACGCGCGCCCCCGGCGGCAGAGCTCGCATGCGCCTCCTCCCCGCGTTCCCGCACGCTTTTCTGTCTGCGCGTCAGGATGGGGAGAATAGGCCCGCGCTTGCCGCGCGGCAGGCGCATCGGCGGATTAGGCCGTCCGAGCGTTCCGGATTCGCACCTTCGGGTGACGTTAAGGGCGCGTACGGGCTCGAGCCGCGTCGGCTCACACGCCTCCTCGCGCCCCGCTCTGCACTCAGGCCGAGTCGGCCCGGGCGGACGCCGACTGGGCGTCGGCCTCCCTCGCCTGCTGCTCGGCGACAGCCTGCTCCAGCACGGTCTGGTCGGGCACTGCCTCGCCCGCCCGGATGAGCTCGATCCGGCCCATGACCTTCGCCCGGAGGTCGGCGGGTACGTCGTCATGGCCGCAGCAGCGCTTCACGAGCTTCTTCACCGCGTGTTCGAGTCCGTACTTCTCCAGGCACGGCGAGCACTCGTCGAAGTGCTCCTCGAACTTGTGGAACTCACCATCGGGCATCTCGTGATCGAGAAACTCGTACAAATGGTCAAGGACCTCTGAGCAGTCGATCTCGTGCGGCTTGCCGCAGCTCATGATCCCGAGCCTTCCTCGTCGTGCGACTCGGTCGACGCAGCGCTCGCGCCGGCGGGGACCAGCCCGCGGTCACGGGCGTAATCCTCCAGCAGACCGCGCAGTTGGCGACGACCGCGGTGCAGGCGCGACATAACGGTACCGATGGGGGTTCCCATAATGTCCGCGATCTCCTTGTACGCAAAGCCTTCGACGTCCGCGAAGTAGACCGCGATCCGGAACTCCTCGGGGATGGCCTGCAGCGCCGCCTTCACGTCCGAGTCCGGCAGGTGGTCGAGCGCCTGCGACTCCGCGGAGCGCAGACCGGTCGACATGTGCGACTCGGCGCGTGCCAGCTGCCAGTCCTCGATCTCCTCGGCCGCACTGCGCTGTGGCTCGCGCTGCTTCTTGCGGTAGGAGTTGATGAAGGTGTTGGTGAGGATCCGGTAGAGCCAGGCCTTGAGGTTGGTGCCCTCACGGAACTGGTGGAACGAGCCGTACGCCTTCGCGTACGTCTCCTGGACGAGATCTTCCGCATCCGCCGGGTTGCGCGTCATGCGCAGCGCGGCGGAGTACATCTGGTCGAGGAACATGAGGGCGTCCCGCTCGAAGCGCGCGTTGCGCTCGGCGACCGTCTCTTCCGGCTGGCCGTCGCCGGTCGTCCCTGCGTCGGTCCCGGTGACCGGACCCACCTCCTCCAGCGCGTCAGCGGGAACGAATGCGGACCCGCTCGAATCGGAGGATAGACGACGATCCGCTCCGGCGGCCGCTCCGGCGAAAGCAGCCGGCTGAACCACCGCCATCTGCGACCACCCCATCTCGGCGGTCTGCGGGCGGGGCGGGCATTGGATCGAACCCATGCGGCGGACTCCCTCTCCTGGCTCTGTGCCTGCGGACAACCGGGACAACGCAGGTCAGGCTCGGCGCATTCCCGCCGGCTGAGACCGGCTTCGGGATACGTCCTAGGGCCGGATCCCATCCAGCCACGCGGCGACGGCGCCGGTCAGGATGCCGAGTGCCTCGTGCTGCGTCAGCTCGGCCCTCTTGGGCACGGTGAAGGAATGATCGCTGTTCGGGACCTCGACGATTTCGGTCCCGAGCGGGAACTCCCCGGGCCGCCCGAAGGGGTCGCGGCCGCCCTGCACGACCAGGGTGGGCAGCCCCGCGCCCGTCAGCTCCCCGGCGCGGGACTTCTCCGGCTTGCCCGGCGGATGGAGGGGGAAGGACAGTGCCAGCACGGCGCACGCACCCAGCTCGCGCGCCGTCCGGCAGGCCACGCGACCCCCCGCGCTCCGCCCGCCGGCCACGACCGGCAGCCCGGGCTTCTCCAGGGCGGGCCACAGCGCCGCCCACGCGGTGTCGAGGGTCTTAGGGGCGGGGGCCACCTTCTTGCCGGCGACGCGCCAGGGCTGCTCGACGAGCGCGACGGTCACGCCGTGAGCGGGCAGCGTGGCGGCCAGGGCCTGCAGATCGCGGGCCTCGATGCCGCCGCCCGCGCCATGGCTCAGCGCCAGCACCAGCTTGGCCTCCGGAGCCGCGAACCAGGTGATACGGGCATCGCCCACGGAGGTGGGGACGGTTTCGATCTCGCTCACGCCCCCATCCTGCCGCGCCGAGAGCCGCGGGCGTGGCGCCGCGCCCCGGCAGTCTCGCGGCGGCTCAGAAGAGGGTGCTCACTTCCGGCGCGGTGAGCTCCTTGACCAGCTCCGGACCGTTGTTCCGTACGTTGCTGACCTCGGTCGAGACCGGGTAGGCCCGCATCATCCCGGACGGCGGCGGAGCCAGCAGCGTGCGCAGGTCGTCCGGGTCCGTCCGCGCCGGATCGAGCCACGCCGCCCAGCGGTCCTCCGGCAGCACCAGCGGCATCCGGGGGTGGATGTCCGCGAGCGACCGCGGCCCGTCCTCACCCGATGTCCCGGCCAGCGGCGTGGTCTCCGCGGCCGTGGTCACGACCGTGCAGGTCACCCACCACGCCCGCGGGTGGTCGCCGGGCAGCGTCGGGTCCCGCCAGAACTCGTACAGTCCCGCCATCGCCATGACCGAGCCGTCGGAGGGGGTCACGAAGTACGGCTGCTTGCGCGCCCGCTTCTTCTTTCCCTCCTCCTCGAGCCGGCGCTCGGCCGCCCCGGTGGCCCACTCGTAGTAGCCGTCCGCGGGCAGCAGGCAGCGCCGGGAGGCGAAGGCCCGCCGGTAGGACGCCTTCTCGTGCACCGTCTCCGCCCGGGCGTTGATCATCTTCATCCCGACGTCGGGTGACTTCGCCCACGACGGTACGAGGCCCCAGCGCAGCATCCTCAGCTGCCGCACGGGCTCGGGGCTGTCGGACTCCTTGTCCGGCCGCTCCAGGACCGCGTACACATCCTTCGTCGGAGCGACGTTCCAGTCCGGGGCCAGGGCCTCCTTGGGCTCCCACTTGGCCACGTTGAACAGCCCGACGAGATCTTCCGGCTTCCGGCTCGCTGCGTATCGACCGCACATAAGTGCCACACTGCCACGACGCCCGTACCGCGCGACATGCCCAGCCGCCGCTGGGAACGCCTCAGGACAAGGGAGCCGCCCGTTGATAGGCACCGCTGATCTCGGTGAGCTGCTGGACCGCGTCATCGGAGCCCAGCCCGCCCCGCCCGTCTGGCTGGTCGCCGTCACGGCCGCCGTCGCGCTCGCGGCTGTTCTGCCGCACAGCGCCTGGCGGCTGAGCCGGAACGCCGTGACCATCGCGCACGAGGGCGGCCACGGCTTGGTCGCCCTGCTCAGCGGTCGCCGCCTCGACGGCATCCGGCTGCACTCCGACACCTCGGGGCTGACCGTCTCCCGTGGCAAGCCCACCGGCATCGGCATGATCCTCACGGCGGCCGCCGGCTACACCGCGCCGTCGCTCATCGGCCTGGGCGGCGCCTGGCTGCTGGCAGCCGGGCACATCACGGCCCTGCTGTGGCTCGCGGTCGCGCTGCTCGCCGCCATGCTGGTGATGACCCGGAACGCGTACGGCGTCCTGAGCGTGCTGCTCACCGGAGCCGCCTTCTTCCTCGTCTCATGGCTGACCGGCCCCGCCGTACAGGCCGCCTTCGCCTATGCCGCCGTGTGGTTCCTGCTCATCGGAGGGGTACGGCCGCCCTTCGAGCTGCAGGGGAAGCGGCGGCGCGGCGGCGCGCCCGACTCCGACGCCGACCAGCTCGCGAGACTCACCAACGTCCCCGCCGCAATGTGGCTGTTCCTCTTCCACGCCGTCTCGCTGACCTCGCTCATAGGCGGTGGCCGCTGGCTGCTCGGCTGGTGACACCTCTTCCCCGCTTGGTCACTCCCGTTGCTCAGGCCCCTATCACTGCTCTGTTTCCTCTGGGTTTCTCCGCTTTTGATCGAGATTCGTGCCAGGCATGAGCCACTAAAGTGATGGCCATGACCGGTAACCCCGTGCACACCGCACTCTGGCCCGCCCCGCTCGCGTCCGGGCCCGTCGACGCGACCGTCACCGTGCCCGGCTCCAAATCGGTCACCAACCGCGCTCTGGTGCTGGCCGCGCTCGCCTCCGAGCCCGGCTGGCTGCGCCGCCCGCTCCGCTCCCGCGACACCCTGCTGATGGCCGAGGCGCTGCGCGCCATGGGCGTCGGCATCGAGGAGACGGTCTCGAGCGCCACGTCCGGCCCGGGCACCCCGGACGGCGCCGGCGAGGCCTGGCGGGTCATCCCCAGCGGTCTGCACGGTCCGGCCAGCGTCGACGTCGGCAACGCCGGCACCGTGATGCGCTTCCTGCCGCCGGTGGCCGCCCTGGCCGACGGCCCGGTCCGCTTCGACGGCGACCCCCGCTCGTACGAACGCCCCCTGCACGGTGTGATCGACGCCCTGCGCGCGCTCGGCGCCCGGATCGACGACGACGGGCGCGGCGCCCTGCCGATGACCGTGCACGGCGGAGGAGCGCTGGACGGCGGTCCGGTCGAGATCGACGCGTCCTCCTCCTCCCAGTTCGTCAGCGCCCTGCTGCTGTCCGCCCCGCGCTTCAACCAGGGCATCGAGGTGCGGCATGTCGGCAGCACCCTGCCGTCCCTGCCCCACATCCGGATGACCGTCGACATGCTGCGCACGGCCGGCGCGGCCGTGGACACCCCGGAGTCGGGCGGCGAGCCGAACGTCTGGCGGGTCGCGCCGAGCGCCCTGCTCGGCCGGGACCTGACCATCGAGCCGGACCTGTCGAACGCCCAGCCGTTCCTGGCCGCGGCACTGGTCACCGGCGGCCGCGTCACCATCCCCGACTGGCCGGAGCGCACCACCCAGCCCGGCGACGCGCTGCGCGAGATCTTCACTCGTATGGGTGGCTCCTGTGAACTGACCGACGCCGGCCTGACCTTCACTGGCAGCGGCAGCATCCATGGCATCGACGTGGACCTCAGCGACGTCGGCGAGCTGACTCCGGGCATCGCGGCGGTCGCGGCGCTGGCCGACTCCGAGTCCGTTCTGCGCGGCGTCGCGCATCTGCGGCTGCATGAGACCGATCGGCTCGCCGCGCTCACCAAGGAGATCAACGAGCTGGGCGGCGACGTCACCGAGACCGACGACGGGCTGCGCATCCGGCCGCGCCCGCTGCACGGCGGGATCTTCCACACCTACGACGACCACCGGCTCGCCACCGCCGCGGCCGTCATCGGCCTCGCGGTCGAGGGCGTTCAGGTGGAGAACGTGGCCACAACCGCCAAGACACTGCCGGACTTCACCGAGCTGTGGGCCAGGATGCTCGGCATGCCGGCCGACCCGGCCGCCGTCGAGCGGAGAGCCTGAGGTCGTCCCGCGATGCGCCGCTACGGCAAGCACACCGACGAGGACGACGTCCGGGTCCGCCCCGGCCGCAGGGGCTCCCGGCCGCGGACCAGCATCCGCCCCAAGCACGAGGACGCGGCCGAGGGCTTCGTCCTGACCGTCGACCGCGGCCGGATCACCTGCCTTGTCGAGGACCGCACGGTCGTCGCGATGAAGGCCCGCGAACTGGGCCGCAAGGGCGTCGTGGTCGGTGACCGGGTCGGCATCGTCGGGGACCTGTCGGGCGCCAAGGACACCCTGGCGCGCATCGTCCGCGTCGAGCCGCGGTCCTCGGTGCTGCGGCGGACGGCGGACGACGACGATCCGTACGAGCGGGTGGTCGTAGCCAACGCGGACCAGCTCGCGATCGTCACCGCCCTCGCCGACCCCGAGCCACGGCCACGCCTCATCGACCGCTGCCTGGTCGCCGCCTACGACGCGGGCCTGGATCCACTGCTGGTACTCACCAAGTCCGACCTGGCCCCGGCAGGACCGCTGCTGGAGACGTACGAGCCGCTGGGCGTGCCGTACGTGGTGACCAGCCGCGAGGAACTGGCGGACGGCGAGGCGGCGGAGCGGGTACGCGAGCGGCTGGAAGGCCGCGTCACCGCGTTCGTCGGGCACTCGGGGGTCGGCAAGACCACGCTGGTCAACCATCTGGTGCCGGACCGGCAGCGGGCCACCGGCGAGGTCAATGTGGTGACCGGGCGCGGCCGGCACACCACGACCTCGGCGCTGGCGCTGCCGCTGCCGGGCGGGCCGGGCTGGGTGATCGACACCCCGGGGGTGCGGTCCTTCGGCCTGAACCACGTCGATCCCTCGCGGGTCATCCACGCCTTCCCCGACCTGGAGCCGGGCACGGACGGCTGCCCGCGCGCGTGCAGCCACGACGAGCCGGACTGCGCGCTCGACGAGTGGGTCGCGGACGGGCACGCGGAGCCCGCCCGGCTGTACTCGCTGCGGCGGCTGCTCGCCACGCGCGAGCGACGCGAGGGCGACTGAGCCCGGGATTGCGCTGCTCACCAACCGCAGAGCGGCATAATCGCAGCCGAACCAGGCAAGGCGGGCGGTCATCGACGGGCCACCGCGGCGGAAGGCGAACTGATGGCGTGGCTGCTGGTCGTGGTCGCCGGGCTGCTGGAGGTCGGCTTCGCGGTGTGCCTCAAGCTCTCGCACGGCTTCACCCGACTGTGGCCGACGGTCGCCTTCTGCGTCTTCGGGCTCGGCAGCTTCGGGCTGCTGACGCTCGCCCTGAAGAGACTCGAGGTGGGAGCCGCCTACGCGGTCTGGACGGGCATCGGAGCCGCCGGGACCGCGCTCTACGGCATGGCGTTCCTGGGCGATGTCGTCTCCACCGTCAAGATCGTGTCGATCACCTTGGTCATCGTGGGAGTGATCGGCCTGCAGCTGTCCGTCTCCGGGCTGTGAGCCGGGCTCGCGCCGTTGCCACGAGCGGCCGTCACCGTGGGCGGCGGGGCCACCACGTACGACAGCGCCAGCCGCAGGGCAGCCTCGCAGGCGTGCTCCAGCCGCTCGGTCTCCTCCGGCGGCCGGCACGCCTCCAGCGCCGCCACCGCACGGTCGCGGACCTGCACAAGCAGTTCGCCAGGTGACGGCAGGACGGCGTCCGCCCGGCGCTGCGCCGGCACGTACAGGGCGGGGGACGGCGGGCCCGGGGTGCGTACGGGGGCCGGCAGCCGGTCCCCCCAGAAGCCGGTCAGCACCGCCCGCAGCAGCGGATTCGCCTGGGCCCGGCGCACGGTCCACTCGACGACCGCGGCCAGCGCGCCCCCGGGGTCCGCGCTCTGCGGCGCGGCCAGCGCGCTGTCCACGCCCGCCAGATACGCGTCCGCCTCGCGCCGCACCAGGGCCCGCCCGAGCCCGTCCTTGCTGCCGAATTCGTTGTAGAGGGTCTGCCGGGACACTCCGGCCGCCGCCGCGACATCGACCATCCGCACCCCGGACCACGGGCGGCCCGCGAGCGCCGAGTACGCGGCGTCCAGTAAGGCTTCACGCGCAGTAGGCATCATTGCCTCCAAGCCATGCGGCTCTCATGGCACAGTGCGCAAAGAATTGACGCAGCGGCAGAGCGTGTCAATAGTCCCGACGGGCACACGACCGGCCCCAGCGCGCTCTGCCGTGTGGCCCGTCCCGACCTCCCTCGATACTGTTCGCACATGCCCGACTATCACGATGATCTGCGCCTGGCCCACGTACTGGCGGACGCTGCCGACGCCGCGACCATGGACCGGTTCAAGGCACTCGACCTCAAGGTCGAGACGAAGCCGGACATGACGCCGGTGAGTGAGGCCGACAAGACCGCGGAGGAACTGATCCGCGGCTCGCTGCTGCGCGCCCGGCCACGCGACGCGGTGCTCGGCGAGGAGTACGGCAGCGAGGGCGCCGGCCCGCGCCGCTGGATCATCGACCCCATCGACGGCACGAAGAACTACGTCCGCGGCGTGCCGGTCTGGGCCACGCTCATCGCCCTGATGGTGCAGGGCGAGGGCGGCTTCCAGCCGGTCGTCGGGGTGGTGTCGGCGCCGGCGCTGGGCCGCCGCTGGTGGGCCGCGCGGGGCGCGGGCGCGTACACCGGGCGCAGCCTGTCCTCGGCGACCCGGATGAACGTCTCCCGGGTCGGCAGGCTCGAGGACGCCTCGTTCGCGTACTCCTCGCTGAGCGGCTGGGAGGAGCAGGGCCGGCTCGACGGGTTCCTCGATCTGACCCGGGTGTGCTGGCGGACCCGCGGCTACGGCGACTTCTGGCCGTACATGATGGTGGCCGAGGGGTCGGTGGACATCTGCGCCGAGCCGGAGCTGTCGCTGTGGGACATGGCGGCGAACGCGATCATCGTCGAGGAGGCGGGCGGGGAGTTCACCAGCCTGGACGGGGTACGGGGTCCCGGCGGCGGCAACGCGGCGGCCTCCAACGGCCTGCTCCACGACGACCTGCTGGAGTATCTGAACCGGCGCAAGTGACGGGCCACGCACGCCCCTAAGCAGTACCGAATGCACCCTTGCTGGCGGAACTGACGCCATGTGAACATGAGAATCCCCAGCTTGTGAACTTGTGCATCCCTTCACCAGGCGCCTGCGCGCCGGGATTTCGCGAAGGGGGCCACACAGGAGGTGCACATGCTTGTTCGTGACGCCATGAGTTCGATGGTCCTCACCATCGGCCCCGAACACACCCTTCGGCAGGCCGCGCGGCTGATGTCCGCGCGCCGGGTCGGCGCAGCTGTCGTCCTCGACCCGGACACCAGCGGGCTCGGCATTCTCACCGAGCGCGACATACTCAACTCGATCGGAGCGGGACAGGACCCGGACCACGAGACCGCTCACCAGCACACGACGACCGACGTGGTGTTCGCCGCGCCGGAATGGACCCTGCAGGAGGCCGCGGAGGCAATGGCGCACGGCGGCTTCCGGCATCTGATCGTGCTCGACAACCTTGAGGCGGTGGGGGTGGTGTCGGTACGCGACATCATCCGCTGCTGGGCGCCCGCGCGCAGGCAGCAGCCCCTGCTCGCGGGCTGAGCGGCGGTACCGGCCCGGTCAGACCGGGTGGAGTGAACCTCGTGCGAAGGGGCCGGACCCCGTACGGGCCCGTATGGGATCCGGCCCCTTGTTTACGGCAAGCGGGGCATCAGCCGCGCAGGGCCTGGACCGCGGCCTCCAGCCGCTTGCCGTAGTCCTCGTCCGCGTTGCGGAAGTTGGCGATCGCACCGGCGCCACGCGCGTGCACGATCCGCTCCGGGATGCTCTCGCGGTTGAAGTGCGCGAGCTTCTCCAGCAGGTGCTGGTCCTGGCCAAGGACCGGGCCGCCGATGCCCGCAGTCTCGCTGTTCTGGTTGTCCGCGACCGGGGCACCGGACTCCGTCGTCAGCGGGCCCGTTGGCTCAGCCCGCACCGTCACGTGCGCCTCCTGCGTTGTGTCCTGCCGCTTGGCTAATGCCGAGATCCTACATTGGACTTAGTCCAAGTCAAGATGGATCCAAAGACAGTACCCGTTCGGGATCCTGTCCCCTCGCTGTTAGGCTGAATGGCATGAGTGACCTGCTGGAACGACTTCGAGCACGCGGCTGGCGCCTGACCGCACAGCGCCGGGTCGTGGCCGAGGTGCTCGACGGTGACCACGTCCATCTGACCGCCGACGAGGTCCACGCGCGCGCCGTCGAGCGGCTGCCCGAGATCTCCCGCGCGACCGTCTACAACACTCTGGGTGAGCTGGTCTCGCTCGGCGAGGTCATCGAGGTCAGCACGGACCGCCGTGCGATGCGGTACGACCCGAACGCGCACCGCCCCCACCAGCACCTGGTGTGCGCGAAGTGCGGCACGGTCCGTGACGTCCACCCCAGCGGGAACCCGCTCGCCGACCTCCCGGACTCGGAGCGCTTCGGCTTCACTGTGTCCGACGTCGAGGTCACCTACCGAGGGCTCTGCCCCTCCTGCTCGTCGGCCGCCTGACCGAAACCTTTCGGCACACCGTCGCCCCGGAACCCGGCCGCACTGCCTGCCCGGCGCTTGGCGCCGCGCTTCTGCGGTTACGGCGTGGCACGCTTCGAGGAGGACGGCGCCAATGTGGCGCCGAACATGCGATAGGCCCGGATCCGATGGATCCGGGCCTATCGCTCTAGTAGCGGGGACAGGATTTGAACCTGCGACCTCTGGGTTATGAGCCCAGCGAGCTACCGAGCTGCTCCACCCCGCGTCGGTATGCCCAACTCTAACCTCGGCCCGACGACCAGCGCAAATCCTTACGGGAGGCACCCTCCGAAAGCCGCACAGCCGCCACGGCGGGGGCGACGGGCCGTCCCGCACCCGCCTTGGGCGCGGGACGGCGTCACGACGGTCGTCTTACGCCGTGAGTTCCTGCTGCAGCGCCTCGCGGAGGCGGGCGGCACGCTCGGCGACCTCCGCCGGGCCCAGCTCGACCGCCCGCGAGCACCACTGCTGCCCCTCCGCCAGATCGCCGCGGCGCGCCGCGAGCAGGGCGAGCCGCAGCGCCGCCCTGCCGTGACCCGCCGCGGCAGCGCGGGTCCACCACAAAGCGGCCTCCGGCTCGCTGCCCTCGCGGGCGAGCAGCAGGCCGAGGTTGAAGGCGCCGTTGCGGCTGCCCGCCTCGGCGGCCGTGCGGTACCAGCGCGCAGCCGCGACCACATCACCGCGGTGCGCGGCGATCATCCCGACCCGCACCTGAGCGCGCCGGTGGCCCTGCTCGGCTGCCCGCGCGTACCACTCCTCGCACTCCGCTGCGCCGCTGTCGGCCTCCGCCAGGGACCCGAGCCGCTCGAGCAGCACCCCGAGCCGGAAGGCGGCTTCCGGACTGCCGCCGCCCGCCGCGCAGCGCAGATGGCGCTCCGCGGCCCGCTCGTCCCCCTCCCGCAGCAGTGCGATGGCGACCTGCAGTGCGGCTTCGGTGTGCCCGGCCGCCGCCGCACGCTCGTACCACTGCCGGGCCGTACGCTCATCGCCGCGCCCGGTGTACAGGATGCCGAGGTTGAACGCGGCGTCGACGCTGCCCGCCTCGGCGGCCTTCGAGAACCACGGCTCCGCCCCGGCGTTGTCGCCCTGCTGAAGCAGCAGGACGGCCAGGGCGTTGGCGGCCTCGCGGTGCCCGGCGTAGGCGGCACGGCGGTACCACTGCTCCGCCTGTGGCGTACGCCCCTGCTCCGCGCAGAGCAGGCCGAGGTTGTAGGCGCCGTTGACGTCGCCGGCGTCGAGCGCGGCGCGGTACCAGCGCTCGGCCGTCTGCGGCTCGCCACGGTCGGCGTGCAGCGCGCCAAGGGCGTTGGCGGCGTTGCCGTCGCCGGCCTGGGCGGCGCGCCGCCACCAGACCGCGGCGCTGTCGGTGTCGCCGGCGTCGCGCAGCAGGAAGCCGAGCGCGCAGGCGGCCCGGGGCTCGCCGCCCTTGGCCGCGGTCAGGTACCAGCGGCCGGCCTCCTGGGTCTCGCCGCGCTCTTCCAGGAGCATGCCCAGGTGCAGCGCAGCGCGGCGATGGCCGCGCGCGGAGGCCTGGCGGTACCACTGCTCGGCCTCGCCCCGCTCCTCGGACGCGCCAGGGGCGGCGTGGTCCGGGTCGTGCCCGTCAGCGCCACCGAATGCGTCCGCGCCAAGACGGCTTGGACCACGCCGGTCCCGGCCAAGTCGGTCCGGACCGCGCTGGTTCGGCCCGCACTGGTCCGGACGGCTGCCAGCCGAACCGCGCTCGTCCAGGATGCGGGCGAGCCGGTAGGCGGCCTCGCGGTGGCCCTGCTCGGCCGCGGCGCGGAACCAGCGCTCCGCACCGACGTCGCTGCGGTGTTCCAGCAGGTCCGCGAGTGCGTAGGCACCGAGCGCGTGCCCGGACTCGGCCGACTGGCGCAGCCAGTACTCCGCCGCGGGCTCGTCGCCACGCGCGCGAAAGTGCCGGCCCAGGGCGTGGGCGGCCGCGGCGGAGCCGGCCACGGCGGCGATCCGCCACCACCCGGCCGCCTCGTCGCTGTAGCCGCGCTGGTGCAGCAGCACGCCAAGGTTGTTGGCCGCGGCGCGGTCACCCGCCGCGGCGGCGCCACGGAGGAATGGCTCGGCGCCCTCGAGGTCACCTCGGCGCAGCAGCACGGCACCCATGACGCTCATCGAGTCGGTGTCGCCCGCCTCGGCGGCCAGGCGGTGCCGGGTCTCGTCCTCCGCCTCGGCACTGACAGTTGCGGTATCGGCGGTGCCGGTGACGCTGACGGCGCCTGTGCCGATGGCGGTGCCTGTGTCGATGGCGGTGTCAGCAGCCGAGTCGGTGGCTGTGCTGATGGTGCCGCAGCTCGCAGTAACCCCCAGTGCATCAGCGTCCAGCCCTGTGGGCGGATTCACAAACCGACCTGTAACCAACAGATTTGCCTTGTCCCCCATAAGGGCCATCGTCGCACCACCTGCAACCCGCGTACACCTGGTATACCGCAGCCAGTGAAGTCACTTCGGCGTTTTGTCGACTTCCCGACACAACTACTTGCCAAACGCCCGCTCCGCGGTGTCCCTCACACAAGTGAAGGGCCCGGAGTCTGTTGACTCCGGGCCCTTCTGCAGTAGCGGGGACAGGATTTGAACCTGCGACCTCTGGGTTATGAGCCCAGCGAGCTACCGAGCTGCTCCACCCCGCGTCGGTGTGTACCTACCGTACCACGGCGCGGGACGGAGCCTGCTCAGCTGCCCGCCTTGCCCACCAGCGCCCTTACCTGCTCTTCTCGCCCGGCTTCGCCTTCTGCTGTGCGGCCGCGGCCCGCTTCAGCGCATCCTCCAAGTCCCGCTGGGCCTTTCCGTACGCCACCCAGTCCTGCTGCTGCAGGGCCTTCTGACCCGCGTCGAAGGCAGCCTGCGCATCCTTCAGGGCATCCTGCAGCGTGGTTCCACCAGCTGACGGCGGGGGCTCGGGCGGGCTGGGGGGCTGCTCCACCCCAGGCTCACTGGGGCTGGGTGCCTTGGCCCCGAAGACCACGTCCAGCGCCTGGCCGAGGGTGTTCTCAAAGGCGGTCTTGTCGCCGTACGTCACCAGGACCTTGCGCAGCAGCGGGTAGTTCGTACCGGCGCCGCGGACGTAGACCGGCTCGACGTAGAGCAGTCCGCCGTTGAGCGGGACGGTGAGCAGGTTGCCGTACACGACCTCGGAGTCACCGCGCTTCAAGATGTTGATCTTGTTGGCGATCTCGGTGTCGGAGTTGAACTTGCTCTGCACCTGCTGCGGGCCCGACACCGTGGTGTTGGACGGCAGTTTGAGGATTCTGATGTCGCCGTAGCCCTCGCGCGTCGCATCCGCGTCGACGGCCATGAACGCGCCGAGGTTCTCGCGCCGGTTGGGCGTGAAGGTCGTGGTCAGCGAGAACGCCTGGGCCTTCTGGTCCGGCATCTTCATGCTCAGGTAGTACGGCGGGACCGCGTTGCCCTTGTTCGTCGGGTCGTCCGGCACCTGCCACACCTCACTGCCGCTGTAGAACTGCGCGGGGTTGGTGACGTGGTAGCGGGTGAGCAGCTCGCGCTGCACCTTGAACAGGTCCTGCGGATACCGCAGATGGGCCATCAGCCCGTCGCTGATCTCGCTCCGCGGCTTGACCGTGCCGGGGAACGCCTTCATCCAGGTCTTCAGCACCGGATCCTGCTGGTCCCACTGGTACAGCTTCACGGTGCCGTCGAAGGCGTCGACCGTCGCCTTCACCGAGTTACGGATGTAGTTGACCCGGTTCTGCTGGGTCACCACCGCCCGCTGCCCGTCGGTCAGCGCGTCGGCCGTGGTCTCACCGAGGGTCGTCCGGGAGGCGTACGGGTAGCCGTTGGAGGTGGTGTATGCGTCGACGATCCACTGGATGCGGCCGTTCACCACCGCCGGGTAGGCGTCACCGTCGATCGTCAGCCACGGGGCGACCGCCTCGACGCGCTCCTTGGGAGTGCGGTTGTACAGGATCCGCGAACCGTCCCCGATCGCACCGGAGTAGAGGATCTGCGGCTCGCTGAACGCCAGCGCGTACGCGGCCCGGTTGACCGGGTTGGACAGGCTCACTCCGCTCTTGCCGGTGTAGGTGTAGGTCTTCTCGCCGCGGTCGTCGGAGTAGTCCAGCTCCTTCTGCGGCCCGCCGACGATGGAGTACTGCGAGGTCTTCTCGCCGTAGTAGACCCGCTGCTCGAACTGGCCGAGCTCACCCTTCGCCGGCAGGTTCTTCTCGATGAAGTCCGGGGAGCCGTTGGACGCCGAGGTGGTGCCCCTGGCCGCGACCACTCCATAGCCGTGCGTGTACTTGAAGTGGTCGTTGATCCAGTTGCGCTCGGGGATGCCGTTGATGTTCAGCTCGCGCAGACCGATGACGGTGTCCTGCTCCGGCCGGTCCGTGGTCTTGTAGCGGTCGATGTCGAGGGTGGTCGGGAACCCGTAGTAGCCACGCACCTGCTGGAGCTGCTGGAAGGTCGGGGAGACGACGTTCGGGTCCAGCAGCCGGATACTGGCGGTGGTGTCGGCGTCCGCCCGCAGCTTGGCGTTCCCCGACGTGCTCTCGCCCGAGTAGTCCGTCACCTTGGCGTGGTCGATGCCGTACGCCTTGCGCGTGGCGTCGATGTTCTTCTTGATGTACGGAGTTTCCTTGGCCTGCTCGTTCGGCTGGACCTGGAACTTCTGGACGATCGCCGGGTAGAGCCCGCCGATGAGGATCGCCGACAGCACCATCAGGCCGAAGCCGATGACCGGCAGCTGCCAGGTGCGGCGCCACAGCGTGGCGAAGAAGAGCACGGCGCAGATGACGGCGATGCAGAAGAGGATCGTCTTCGCCGGGAGGTAGGCGTTGGCGTCGACGTAGCGCAGACCGGTCCAGTTGCCCGTGGCCTTGAAGTCACTGGACTTCAGGGCCAGTCCGTACCGGTCGAGCCAGTACGCGACCGCCTTGAGCGAGACGAAGATGCCCAGCAGCACGGACAGATGGCCGGTGGCCGCGGCGGTCGCCCGCGCGCCAGGGGTCGTGAGGCGCAGCCCGCCGTACAGGTAGTGCACGAGAGCGGCAGCGATCAGGCTGAGCACGGCCGCTGCGAAGCCGAATCCCAGCAGGAAGCGGTACCAGGGCAGGTCGAAGGCGTAGAACGACACGTCCTTGCCGAACTGCGCGTCCTTGCTGCCGAACGGCACGCCGTTGACCCACAGCAGCCAGGTGCGCCACTGGCTGGAGGCGGACGCGCCCGCGATCAGCCCGACCAGAGCTGTGATCCCGAGCAGCACCCACGTCTTGTACGGCGCGATGCTCATCCGGTACCGGTCCAGGCTCTGCTGCTCGACCGACATGGCACTCAGCGGCGGCCGCAGCCGGTGGGCCAGCCAGATGTTGACGCCGACGGCGACGGCCATCAGCAGGCCGAAGACGAAGAACAGACCGATCTTCGTCCACAGGGTGGTGGTGAAGACCGAGGAATAGTCGACCGAGCGATACCAGAGCCAATCCGTCCAGAACCCGGCAAACATGACAAAGAGCATGGCCAGCACAGCCAGTACGCCCAGTGTCATGAGGAGGGTCCGGGCACGCCGGGACGGTCGGCCGACTCTGATCCGTGGCCCGGTCGGGCCTCCGCCGCGGTCCGGCATCTGGAAAGCCAAGGTGCGCACCTCGAAGTTCGCTGTCGTATGGGCGGGCCTGGCGATAGTAGGCCCCACCCATGCAACTTACTGAAGCTTTACCCGGTTCCCGATTCCGGTCACGAACCAGGCAAGATACTGACCATGTCCAACCTCCCCAGCGGCACGCCCATGGCCGCGAGCCCTCTGACCCGCGCCGTCCTCGAGATCGACGAGTACGCCTCCGGGCTCGGCTGGGACCAGCCGCCCCGCCTCTTCGCCCTCGTCGACACCGACCGGCTGCGCGCCCAGGAGCCGGAGCTCGCCGCACAGCTGGGGCTCGGCGAGAGCACGGAGGCCACCGCCGCTTCTCTCACCCCCATCGAGCAGGACGAGCTTCCGGCCGGTCAGCCGCTCGATGAGTTCCTGGGCACGATCGCCTGGCCTGATGCCGTGGCGGGCTGCGCACTGACCGTTGAGCGGCTGATGCTGCCGCCGACCGCCGAGGCGTCCGTACCCGAGGGGCTGGACGAGGAGGCGCTGGCGAGGTGGGTGGCCGACCACCCGGAGAGCCAGGAGGTCCGGATGACGGTCGGCGTGCTGCGCGACGGATCGCGTGAGACGGCGCTGCGGCTGCGCGCCAAGGACACCTCGACCGAGGTGCTCACCGGGGCGGATCTGGTGCCGGGGCTTGCCGAGGCGCTTGCCGCCACCTTCGAGGACTGACCATGGCCGGTCCGGTCCGCGCCGGTTCGTTCCTGTCCACCCGCCGCTGAACAAGGGCGAGTGGACACCCGATGTGCTCAGCGCGCCGCGCTCTTGACATCAGCCGGTGGCGCACCGCGACAGGTGCGCCGTGTCGCCGGTGCGGATCTGCTTCATGGCCTTGACCGCGTCGTTGATGGTGTCGACCCTGACGAGGGTGAGGCCGGCCGGGATGTCCCGGGCCGCGGCGGCGCAGTTGTCCTTCGGGGTGAGGAAGTACTCGGCACCCTTGGCACGCGCGCCGACGATCTTCATCTGGATCCCGCCGATCGGTCCGACCTTGCCGCTGTCGTCGATCGTGCCGGTCCCGGCGACGAACTTCCCGCCGGTCATGTCGCCGGGAGTCAGCTTGTCGACGATGCCGAGGGCAAACATCAGCCCGGCGCTCGGTCCGCCCACGTCCGCCAGCTTGATGTCGATCTTGAACGGAAACGTGTGGTCGGTGCCGGCCTGGATGCCGACGATCGCGCGGTCGTCATCCGGCGCCTTCTTCGTGGTGATCGTGACCGGCTTGACGACGCCCGGCTCCGGCTTCCCCGACTTCTCCGCCGCGGCGGCTTCCTTGGCCGGGACGACGGTGAACCGCACCTTCTCCCCCGGCTTGTGGCGGGTCACGAACTCCGCGACGTCCGCGGGCTTCTTGATCTCGTTCCCGTCCACGGTCTTGATCACATCGCCCGCGTGCAGGGCGTTCTGGGCGGGACTGTTCTTGACGACGGAGGCCACGACCACCCGGGAACTGACCGGTACGTTCAGCGTCTTCAGCGCCGCGACCTTGGCGCTCTCCTGGGATTGGGTGAACTCCTCGGCGTTCTCCTGGTTGGCCTGCTCGGCCGTCTGGCCTGCCGGGTAGAGCGTGTTGTGCGGGACGACCGCGTCATCGTGCGACAGCCACCCGTAGACCGCTTCGACGAGGTTCATCCGGTAGTCGGCGCCGGTGACCCGGACCGTCGTCATATTGAGATGGCCACTCGCCGGATAGGTCTTGTGACCGGAAATCTGCAGCACCGGCTCACCGCCGTGCTCACCGAGGGTGTTCACCGTCGGGCCCGGAGACATCTCGGAGTAAGGCACCCGGATCAGCACCCCGACGCAGAGCAGCGCGATCAGCGTCAGGGTCGAAGCGAGCAACGTCGCGGTACGGCGTGGCATGGAACGACAGTACGGGACGCGTCCGACAGTGCACTCGTGGGGCCGGTCCGTCCGGGGCCCGATTGGCGATTGCGTACGTTGCGCCGACGAGCGCGGGCGGCCGCGCGGGGGTCAGGCGGCGTCGGACTCGGGCTCGGGCTCGGAAACGACGCGGGAGTCTGAGTGGGACTTCTCCATCGCCTCGCGGAAGCGCGCATACCCGGCGAGCTCGGCAACGTCGCCGACCTTACGGTTACGCCCGGCCCAGCGAGCCCACAGCGAGGCAACCATCGCCGCCACAACCGGAATCAGCAACCAAGTGAGCGCCGCCATACCGGCCTCCCGACCCCATTACAACCGCAACTGACCGATGAGCAGATTAACCATCCGCCCGATCAACGCTCCCTGCCGGGGCCGGGTTACGCAAACGGAAGGGGTCCGTCAGTGGCCGCAGGCCCCGACCCAATCCATCGGTGGTCGCAGGCCGTAACCCAATCCGTCAGGGGGCGCAGGCGCCGACCCGCCCTCCCGTCGCCCGACCACCACCCCTCAACGACAGCGCTACGCGCCGACCCCCCCTCCCGTCGCCCGACCACCACCCCTCAACGACAGCGCTACGCGCCGACCCACTCTTCTGTGCCGTCCGAAAACTTCTGATGCTTCCAGATCGGCACTTCCCGCTTGAGGTCGTCGATCAGGCGGCGGCATGCGGCAAAGGCCTCGGCGCGGTGCGGGCACGACACGGCCACGACCACGGCCAGGTCCCCCACGGCCAGTTCCCCCACCCGGTGCACGGCGGCCATGGCCCGCACCGGGAAGTCCGCGGCGACCTTCTCTGCGACGCGGCGCAGCTCGCCCACGGCGGTCGGGTGCGCCGAGTAACCCAGCTCGGCCACGTCGGCGCCACCGTCGTGATTCCGCACGGTGCCGACGAAGAGCGCCGTACCGCCGGCGGAGTCGTCCCCGACGGCCGTGAACACCTCATCGATGGACAGCGGGGTGTCGCGGATCGCGAGAAGGCGGATCGGATCGGCTGCCCCCGCTTCACCGGGGTGGTCGTACGTAGGTGCCATGGCGTACATCGTGCCGTACGAGCCCTGATTACGGAATCCCGAATTACGGAATTACATTTCCAAAAAATGAGCCCGCCCGCCTAGACCCCGCGGCGACGGGCCTTGCGAGCGCGGCGCACCAGCGCGGCGGTACCCACCAGGGCGACGGTCGCGCCGGCGGCGCCAAGCGTCGTGGCGTCCTTGCGGCCCAGCCTGCGGCCCGCGACCGTATGCCGGCCCGCGACCTCCTCCAGCAGCTCCGCCAGGACCTCCTCGTTCGTCCACTTCGGGCGCCAGCCGGCGTCATGCAGCCGACTGCCGCTGACCACCCAGGGGTACATCGTGTACGCCAGGTCCCCGGCCGGCGACGGCGTCAGGCCCAGCCGGTGCAGCCGGGACGCGGCGCCGAGCGCGACGGCGGACGGGAGCTCCATACGACGGATGCCGGTCAGCTCCTCGACCTCCTCCTGCTCCAGCCAGCCGTCGCACCCCACGGCCAGCTCGCCGTCGACCTTCTCCAGGGCCGCGTACTCCAGCGCACTGACCAGGTCCTCCACATGGCAGAACTGCCAGGCGGGGCGAGAGCCGGCGACCACCAGCAGGCGAGGTGACTCGAAGTAACGGGTGAGGGCGGTGTCAGTACCGCCGACCAGGACGGCGGGTCTTACCACGGTGACGTTCAGGCCCGGGTGCGCGCGGGGCGCGCGGCGGCCCAGCCGCTCGATCTCCAGCAGGTCGCCGACGCCGGTGGCCTCGGCGGTGGCCCGCAGCTCCGCGTCCTCGGCGAGCGGCACATCGTTGTCCGGGTGCGCGCCATAGACCATGGCCGAGGTGCACAGGACGACGCGGTGCACTCCCGCCGCCGCGGCGGCGGTCAGGACGGTCTGCGTGCCCCGCACGTTGTAGGCGGTCCGGGCCGTGGGATCCGTCTCGAGGTCCAGGTCGAGGGCGAGGTGCACCACCACATCGACCCCGCGCAGCCGCTCGGCGATCGCCGGATCCCGCACGTCGAGCAGCTGCCACTGCGCCTCGGCCACCTCGCCGCGACGCTCGTCGATGGCCACGACCTGCTTGACCTCGTCGGACGCGGCGAGCCGCCGGGTAAGCAGAGCGCCGACACCGGACGCGGCGCCCGTGACGGCGACGACGGGGCGCCGCGCAGCCGGGGCCGCGTTATTCCGCCCCTGGCGAACATCAGGGGTGCTCGCTGCACGAACGTTGGGTTCTGGGGAACTCACCGGGCGTCTCCAGCGGTTGTCTGCAGTACGTACGCGCGCGACACGTACGGACCAGGTGGCGTCCATCCTGCCGCAGACAGCCGCCCAGGGAAGCACCCGGCCCGCAGCGGCTCCAGGTGTCTAGGCTGGGTGTGTTGTCGGGCAGTCGCCGTCGGCCCCGGGCCGGCGGCCTTACGAGCCGAGGAAACCCGTGAGTGACACCCCATTCGGATTCGGCCTTCCGCCGGAGGAGCCGGAGGACGGCGACGACGGCAAGAAGAAGGGCAATCAGGGCGGCGGCCGGGGCCCGGCGAATCCGTTCGGGTTCGGCGGTGGCGGCGGGGCGGAGAATCCGCTCGCCGCGATGTTCGGTTCGCTGAACCCGAACGACCTGGGCGCGGCCTTCCAGCAGCTGGGCCAGATGCTCTCCTACGAGGGCGGGCCGGTGAACTGGGACCTGGCCAAGGACATCGCGCGGCAGACCGTCGCGCAGGGCACGGCCGACGGCACCAAGGACACGAGCGTCGGCCCGGCCGAGCGGTCGGCTGTCCGGGAGGCCGTGCGCCTTGCGGACCTGTGGCTGGACGGGGTCACCTCGCTCCCCTCCGGCTCTGGCACGGCCGTGGCATGGAGCCGCGCCGAGTGGGTGGAGACCACCCTTCCGGTGTGGAAGGACCTGGTCGATCCGGTCGCGGAGCGGGTCGGCGCCGCCATGGGCGATGTGCTGCCCGAGGAGATGCAGGCCATGGCCGGCCCGCTGCTCGGGATGATGCGCTCGATGGGCGGTGCGATGTTCGGCACCCAGATCGGGCAGGCGCTGGGCGTACTGGCGGGCGAGGTGGTCGGCTCCACCGACATCGGCCTGCCGCTCGGGCCTGTCGGCAAGGCGGCGCTGCTGCCGCTGAACATCGAGGCCTTCGGACGGGACCTGAGCGTGCCGCAGGACGAGGTGCGCCTCTACCTCGCTCTGCGCGAGGCCGCCCACCAGCGGCTTTTCGCGCACGTGCCGTGGCTGCGCTCGCATCTGTTCGGCGCGGTCGAGGGGTACGCGCGCGGGATCAAGGTCGACACCGCCAAGCTCGAGGACGTCGTCGGCCAGCTCGACCCCACGCACCCCGAGCAGCTTCAGGACGCCCTGCAGCAGGGGATGTTCCAGCCGGAGGACACCCCGGAGCAGAAGGCGGCGCTCGCCCGGCTGGAGACCGCCCTCGCGCTGGTGGAGGGCTGGGTGGACGCGGTGGTGCACGCGGCGGCCGCTCCGCACCTGCCGTCCGCCGACCGGCTGCGCGAGACGCTGCGCCGCCGGCGCGCCAGCGGCGGCCCCGCGGAGCAGACGTTCGCGACGCTCATCGGCCTGGAGTTGCGGCCCCGGCGGCTGCGGGACGCCGCACGGCTGTGGGCATCGCTGACCGATGCGCGCGGGCTCGACGGGCGCGACGCGCTGTGGGCGCACCCGGACATGCTGCCGACGGCGCAGGACCTGGACGACCCCGACGGCTTCGTGCACCGCGAGCAGCTGGACTTCTCCGAACTCGACAAGATGCTCGGCGAGGCCGCGGGCGGCGCGGACAAGCCGAAGCTCGACAAGGACAGCGGGGACGACCAGGGCGGCAAGGGGTCCGGCAAGGACTCCGGTGAGGACGACAGCGAGCGGTGAGTCTGCTCAAGGACGCGGCGCGGGCGCTTGAGGAGTGGCCCGCGCCGGACGCTGATCAGGAACGGCTGCGCCTGGCATACGGAGACCATCTGGCCGCGCACCCCGAGGACGGGATGTGGAAGGCGTGCCGGGACGGCCACATCACGGCGAGCGCCCTGGTGGTCGACCCGGCACGTGGGCGGGTGCTGCTCACCCTCCACCGCAAGCTGCGGATGTGGCTTCAGATGGGCGGGCACTGCGAGCCGCAGGACACGACCCTCGCGGGCGCGGCCCTGCGCGAGGCCACGGAGGAGTCCGGGATCGGCGGTTTGACGCTTCTGCCCGGCGGTCCCGTGCGCCTGGACCGCCACCACACGCCCTGCGCGTGGCACCTGGATGTGCAGTACGCGGCGCTCGCACCGGACGGCGCGGCGGCTGCGATCAGCGACGAGTCGCTGGACCTGCGCTGGTTCGGCTACGACGAGGTGGCCGCGGTGGCGGACGAGTCCGTCGTCCGGCTGGTCGACCGTACTCGCGCCCTGCTCTGAGCAAGGGCCGAGGAGGTCCGCCGCGATTGGTCATTCCTGCCGGGCGGCGGGCAGGTGCGGCAGCCGCTCCGCCGCGACCACGCCTTCGAGGTATCCGCGGGCCCGTTCGGTCCGCGGATAGGCCTCCAGCAGCCGCCAGAAGCGGGGGCCGTGCCCGGGCACCAGCAGATGTGCCAACTCGTGGACGAGCACGTAGTCGATGACGTAGTCGGGCATTCCCTGGAGCCGGTGTGACAGCCGGATGCTGCCCTCGGCCGGAGTGCACGAGCCCCAGCGGGTGTTCTGGTTGGTGACCCAGCGGACCGTCGCCGGCTGGGCGCGGCCGCCCAGGTACTGGTCGGACAGCTGCTCGGCCCGCCTGGCGAGCGCGCTGTCGTCCAGCATCCGCCTGCTCTCCTGCGCCGCCAGCTTGTCGAGCATGACGGTCACCCAGCGCTGCTCCTCGGCCTCGGACATACGGGCTGGAATCAGGACAACGGTGCGGTCCCCCTCGCGATAGGCGGAGACTGTCCGGCGCCGCCGAGCGCTCCTGCGGACCTCGACCGCGCTCGTCCCGGAGCCGCGAGTCGGCTGGCTGGATGTGCTGCGCCTCACATTTGCGGCGCGCTGCGGTGGGTCGGCTGGCACGCCCCGACGTTACCTGCTGGGGGCGCGGGAAGTCCTGCCCCTCGAACGGATCGCTGGGCATGTAGCCCGCGGGGTGCACCACTTGAATGACTAATGCCCGGTCCTGTGGACAACTTTCCGCGGCGGTCGGGCGGCGCGGGCATGCTGGGAACCGTTCGGATCGATCTACGGGGGGCGACCATGCATCCGATGCTCAAGCCCGCGCTGCGGCGCGGCTGGCGAAACCGACAGACCGTACAGTTCGGCGTGGCCGCGGCGCACGCCGTGGTGGTGGGCCCGGTCGACACCGCGACGGGCAGTTTTCTGAACCTGCTCGACGGTACGCGCGGCCTGCCACTGCTGCGTGAGGAGGCCAAGGCGATGGGCCTGCCGGCCAGCCATGCAGACGAGTTGGTGGAGCGGCTGGTCGCGGCCGGACTGCTGGACGATCCCACCGCGGACGCCGGGCCGCAGGCGGGAGACCGGCACCGCGCAGGGGACGGGGGCGGGGTACGGGACGGGGGCGAGGGCTGGGAGCGGCTCCGGCCGGATCTGGCATCGCTGTCCGTGGTGCATCCCGAACCCGGCGCCGCGATACGGCGGATGGCGGCCCGGGCGGCTGTGCGGGTGCAGGTGCGGGGAGCCGGCCGGGTGGGTGCGGCGGTCGCGGCGGCTCTGTCCGCGTCGGGGGTGGGGCAGGTCGATGTGATGGACGGCGGCTGCGTGGAGCCGTGGGATGTCGCGCCGGCCGGGCTGCCGCCCGAGTCCGTCGGGGAACGGCGGAATGTGGCGGCGCGCCGTCTGGTACGGGCAGCCACCACCGCTCCCCGTTCGCGCCGGCCTATGGAGGCCGCCGGGTCTGGCGAGCCTGGGGCGGCACTGGTGGTGCTGGCGCCGCGCGACGGTCTGGCGGCGTACGCCCCGGACCCGGTCCTCGCCGAGCCGCTTGTCGCGGCGGGGACACCTCATCTCTACGCGGGTGTGATCGAGGGCACTGGCGTCGTCGGGCCGCTGGTGTTGCCGGGGGTTTCGGCGTGTGCGGGCTGTCTGGAGCTGGACCGGGCAGAACGGGAGGCTGCATGGCCGCGGATGCTCGCCCAGTGGCGGTCGGGGCGCAGCGCGAGGGTGCCCGCGTGTGACACCGCGCTGGCGACGGTGGTCGCGGGGCTGGCTGCCGCGCATGCGGTGTCGCTCCTGGACGGGCGGGTTCCGGTGAGTGCCGGTGCGCGGCTGGAGTTGGTGCTTCCGGATCTGACCTGGGAAGCACGGCCGATCGCAGCACATCCTGACTGTGCCTGCGGCGCTGCCACCGCAGCGGCTTCGGCCGCGAACGATGAGGAATCTCTCTCGGTTGCGGAGGCATGGCACGGGACAATGACCGGGTGACCGCCGCCTGCGGCGCGGCCCTGAGGGGAACCCTTGGGGGGAATGCAGTGGAGTTGGAGGGCGAATGTCTGATCTTCCCCGCAAGGCGGTGACGCGTACCGCCAAGTTGGCTGCGCTGCCACTGGGGTTCGCCGGCCGGGCCACCTGGGGGCTCGGCAAGCGGATCGGCGGACGGTCGGCCGAGATCGTCGGCCGTGAACTGCAGCAGCGCACAGCTGAGCAACTCTTCCGAGTCTTGGGTGAGTTGAAGGGCGGTGCGATGAAGTTCGGGCAGGCCCTGTCGGTCTTCGAGTCGGCGCTGCCGGAAGAGATCGCGGGCCCGTACCGGGCGGCGCTGACCAAACTTCAGGAAGCCGCTCCGCCGATGCCGACGCGTACGGTCCACGGGGTGCTGGAGGAGAGCTTCGGCGAAGACTGGCACGATCTGTTCGAAGAGTTCGAGGACAAGCCCTCGGCCGCGGCCTCGATCGGCCAGGTCCATCGCGCGGTCTGGCACGACGGCCGTGAGGTGGCGGTCAAGGTGCAGTATCCGGGCGCGGGCGAGGCACTGCTGTCGGACCTCACCCAGTTGGGCCGGTTCGCCAGGCTGCTGGGGCCGCTGATCCCGGGGATGGACATCAAGCCCCTCATCACCGAATTGCGCGACAGGGTCTCGGAGGAACTGGACTACGCCTTGGAGGCGGAAGCCCAGCGGGCGCATGCGGCGGAGTTCGCGGGTGATCCGGCTGTGGTGGTGCCCGATGTGGTCCACCAGAGCGACCGGGTGCTGGTCACCGAGTGGATGGAGGGTGTGCCTCTCTCCGAGGTCATCACCCACGGCGGGCAGGCGGAGCGGGATCGCGCAGGCCAGTTGCTGGGCCACTTCCTTTTCTCCGGCACGGCGCGCACGGGGCTGCTGCACGCCGATCCGCACCCGGGGAACTTCCGGCTTCTGGTTGGCGACGCGCCCGACGGGCCGCCGGAGAAGTGGCGGCTGGGTGTCCTGGATTTCGGCACCGTGGACCGGCTGCCCGGAGGACTGCCGCCGACCATCGGTACCGCGCTGCGTATGACGCTCGACGGAGACGCCGACGCGGTGTACGCGATGTTGTGCGAGGAGGGGTTCGTCAAGCCGACGATCGAACTGGATCCGGATGCGGTGCTGGACTACCTGCTGCCCATCATCGAGCCCGCGCGCCTGGAGGAGTTCACCTTCACCCGGAGCTGGATGCGCACCCAGGCGGCGCGGATCGCCGATCCTCGGTCACCCGCGTACGAGTTGGGCCGCCAGCTCAATCTGCCCCCGGCCTATCTGCTGATACACCGGGTGACCCTGAGCACCATCGGCGTGCTGTGTCAGCTGGGAGCGACGGTCCGGCTGCGCGAGGAACTCACTGCCTGGCTGCCCGGGTTCGCGGAGTCCCAGGACACCGACGCCGTTCCGGAGCCGGCGGCCGAGGACGGCACCGCAGCGGACTCCTAGCCGTTTGCGAGGGCTCACCACCAGGAGGAGTCGAGCCGCCCCTCGATGGCCCTGATGTTGTCCCGGGCGCAGTTCTCGCAGAAGTACTGACGGCTGCCGTTCTCGACGGAGCAGGTCCAGGTCACGGGCGGGTTCGGTCCCGCCGCGGTGACGCCGCAGCGGGCGCACACCACGTACTGGTTACCCGCACCCCGTGGGGAAGCGTGATGGTTCTGGTGGTTCACCTGTCGACGATATCCCCGGCAGCCTCAGCAGCCGGGCCGCAACGCACACGGACGAGCCACGAAGGGCGGGGCCGTCCCCGCGAGGGACGGCCCCGCATGGTTCCGGACGCTGCCGCGTCTACTGCATAACGGCCATGGCCAGAGCGCGGCGGGCGCGCAGCGAGGCGCGCTCGGCACGGCGCTGCATGCGCCGGGCGGCGGCGAGGCGCACGGCCTTGCGCTCGGACTCGGCCTCGTACAGTCGTTGCTGCATATGGGCGCGAGCCAGGGCTTCTTGGATGAGTTGCATCTCACGGTTCCTGTTCTGGCGCGAGTGGGCTGCGCCGGAGGTGGTTCGGGCTGGGGTTTCGCCGGCGGTCGGCTCGTAGGCGGACGGCTTCATCGTCGGGACCTGCTTCTGGGGGTTGTGCGTGATGGGGCGGTCGATGGTGCCGGTCATGCCGTGACCGGGTTCTTGCGCGGGCGGCCACGCGGCCGCTTCCGGGGTACGACAACGCCCTGGACGAACAGTTCGCCGCCCCACACGCCCCACGGCTCGCGCCGGTCCTTGGCGCCGATGAGGCAGGGCTCGCGCAGCGGACAGGTCTGGCAGAGCGACTTGGCGTACTCGACGTCGGCCGGCGACTCGGCGAAGAAGACTTCCGGGTCGTAGCTGCGGCAGGGGACGAGCTCGCCAAGGCGCTCGATCTCGTCGTCGAGCACGGTGAGCTGGGTCGGCTGAGTCAAGGGGACCTCCGTGGAGCCGGGCGGGGGGATCGCTTGCGAGTGCGGTACGGACGGGACGTGCGCTGGGCTGGGCACGGTCGCTGTCTTCCTCGTCTGGTCGGCCCGGCCTGGTGGGCCGGGATCCGGTCGGTACCGGGTGGCTTTCCGATTCCGCTGCCGGTGTGGACGCTGTGTTCTCGGACAACGGAAAGGGCCGCGGATCCCGGTTCGGGTTCCGCGGCCCTGGAAGGTGCCGACCTGATCTTGCGATCAGGCTGGATCTTTCCAGGGTTCGAGCCCGCGGAAGGCCCGCATCGTGTGGTGCTCGGCCGCAGAGGACGTACCGCTGGCGAAACCGCCGTCGGTCCACATCTGCTGGAGGTCGGCACCCTTGGCCGCAAGGGCATAGGCCGAGGCCGCTACCGCTGCTACTGCCGCCGGTGCCTGGGTCGGTCGCTCATTGACCGCGACAATGCCGCGCTCGACGAAACGCTCGACGAGACGTGCTTCGGCAGCGCCGGACAGACCGGTGCCACGCAGCAAGGAGACGCCGGGCAGGCAGGAGGCGATGACCTCGCGACCGGCCAGTTTGTTGATGCTGATCATTGGGCTCGCCTCCTCTCGGCGTCTCGGGGACCGGTGTGAACCAGTCCATCTGTTCGGTTCATCGTGGGCCAAGGCCCGTGCCATCCGTCTCCGGAAGGCGGTGACCCACCCCCGAAGGGGCTTCTCGCAGGCCAGTACGGCCTCGCGACGGACAAGTCCTGCCCGTGGAAGAGAACCTATGGGCAATCCGGCGGCATGCGCAAACTATTTTCGCGACGACTTTGTATCAGCCGTCCGTAGGCTCCACCTCGCCCTGTTGGCTGGGCTCTTCGCCCGCGCACAGCGCCAGCACATCCGCTCCGAACCGCTCCAGCTTGCGGCCACCCACCCCGGGGATGGCGGCGAGTTCGGACTCGTTCGCCGGCACCGCCTCCGCGATGGCCATCAGTGTCTTGTCGGTGAAGACGCAGTACGCCGGCTGGGCGAGCTGCTTGGCCTGCTCCAACCGCCAGTCACGCAGCCGCTCGTAGAGCTCCTCGTCCAGATCTGAGGGGCAGCCCTCACAGCGCATCAGCTTCATCTCGCCGGCATCGGTCAACGTGCGCCCGCACACCCGGCACTGGACCGGGCCGCGCCTCTTACGCCTGCCGCCGCTGCCGCGCTCAATGCCACCGCCCCCACCGGCCGTGCGAGCCCCGGAGCCGCTGGAGCCCGGCCGCAGTCCGTTCAGGAACCGGCTCGGGCGGCGGCCGGCACGCCCGCCCGGCGAACGGGACAGCGCCCAGGACAGGGTGAGGTGCACGCGGGCGCGTGTCACTCCGACGTACAGCAGCCGGCGCTCCTCCTCGATCTGTTCGTCGGTCTTGGCGTGGGTGATCGGCATCGTGCCCTCGGTGAGGCCGACCAGGAACACCGCGTCCCACTCCAGGCCCTTGGCGGCGTGCAGCGATGCCAGCGTGACGCCTTCGACGGTCGGCGCGTGCTGGGCGCCGGCCCGCTCGTCGAGCTCGGCCACGAAGTCGGCGAGCGTGGTGACCTCCACGCCCGCCGCGGCGCGGCTCGCACAGAACTGCTCGGCGAGGCGCACCAGCGCCGCCAGCGACTCCCAGCGGTCCCGTACGGCGCCGGATCCTGCGGGGGGCTCGGTCGTCCAGCCGCGAGTGGCCAGCACGGCCCGCACCTGGGAGGGCACATCGGCCTCGTCCAGCCCCGGCTCCGAGGACCCTCCGGCGCGGGCGGCGCCACGCAGCAGCATGCCCGCCTCCCGTACCTCGGGCCGCTCGAAGAACCGCTCCGCGCCCCGCATCTGGTAGGGCACACCGTGGTCGGCGAGGGCCTGCTCATAGACCTCCGACTGCGCGTTGACGCGGTAGAGCACGGCGATCTCGCTCGCCGGGACACCCGCATCGATCAGCTCACGGATACGGCGGGCCGTGCCCTCCGCCTCGGCCGGTTCGTCGGGAAACTCGGTGTAGACCGGCTCGGGCCCCGCCTCACGCTGCGAGATCAGCTCCAGCCGGTGCTCGGCGGCCCGGCCCCGGGCCTGCGCCAGCAGGCCGTTGGCGAGGTGTACCACCTGGGGCGTGGAGCGGTAGTCGCGCACCAGCTTCACGACCGTGGCATTCGGGTGGCGGGTGCGGAAGTTCAGCAGATGGTCGGGCGTCGCACCGGTGAAGGAGTAGATCGTCTGGCTGGCGTCACCCACCACGCACAGGCTGTCCCGGTCACCCAGCCACAGGTCCAGCAGCCGCTGCTGCAGCGGGCTGACGTCCTGGTACTCGTCCACGACGAAGTGCTGGTACTGGCGGCGGACCTGGTCGGCAATGTCGGGCCGGTCCTGGAGCACGCCGACGGTCAGCAGCAGCACATCCTCGAAGTCGATGACGCCCCGGTCCCGCTTGAGCTGCTCATATGTGCCGTAGATCCGCCCGAGTTCCGCGGGGTCGCGGGGCGCCTCCCGGGCGGACTTGGCGACGGCCGCTGGGTAGTCCTCGGGCACGGTCTGGGTGACCTTCGCCCACTCGATCTCGGCCGTGACGTCCCGCAGCTCGTTGCGGTCCAGCCGGATACGGCATCGGGCGGCGGCCTCGGCGACCAGCTGGATCTTGCGCTCCACGAGCCGCGGCAGTTCTCCGCCGACCGCCCGCGGCCAGAAGTACTGCAGCTGCCGCAGAGCGGCCGAGTGGAACGTACGGGCCTGGACCCCGCCCGCGCCGAGCTGCCGCAGCCGGCCGCGCATCTCCCCTGCCGCCCGGTTGGTGAAGGTGACCGCGAGCACGCTCGTGGGCTGGAGTATCCCCGCACGCACGCCGTAGGCGACCCGATGGGTGATCGCGCGCGTCTTGCCCGTGCCGGCCCCGGCCAGCACGCACACCGGACCATGCAGGGCCGTGGCGACCTCGCGCTGCTCGGGGTCGAGCCCGTCGAGCACCGCGTCGGCATCGCGTGGCGGAGCCGCGTACTCGGTTGCCATGGGGTCCTGTGGGAACAGAGTGGATGGCGTAGCTGCTGTCACCCCGCCATGCTGCCAGGTCGCCGGAGACGGCCGTGGCCGTTGTCCACAGCTGTGCCCTTCCGGTCGTACTCATACGCGGCCCTGTGGACGGCGTCCCGGGTGAGCGCGGACACATCCGTGAGAATGCCGGGAATGGCCGGTCAAGGTTGCATGTTCTACCACCGGCATCAGACCAAGGACGCCAGAGAAGAACCTGACCGACACAAGGGAGCGCGAGGACCGATGCAGGGACCACTGCAGGGCACTGTGACGATGTTCAGCACCACGTGGTGCGGCTACTGCCGCCGGCTGAAGAGCCAGCTGGACCGCGAGGGCATCGCGTACACCGAGATCAACATCGAGCAGGACCCCGAGTCGGCCACGTTCGTGGAGAAGGTCAACAACGGCAACCAGCTGGTGCCGACCGTGCTGTTCTCCGACGGCTCGGCCCTCCCCAACCCTTCCCTGGCCCAGGTCAAGGAGAAGATCGGCGTCGCCTGACCGTCGCCCGCCGGGCGCCCGCCCGGCCGCCCGGCATTTCGGCGCGAGATTTCCCGCCCACCTGCCCCCTGGAGGGGCCGGTGGGCGGGTCCGTCTTTCAGCGCGGGACTCCCGCGGGCAGCGGCTTCCCGTACCACATCTCGATCAGCCTCCCCGCGATCGAGATCCCGGACGGCGGCAGCACCTCGCCCGAAGCGAACGCGGCCTCCAGCTCATCCCGTGAGAACCAGCGCGCCTCGTGGATCTCCTCCCCGTCCACCTCGATCTTCGAGGACAGGGCCCGCGCCATGAACCCGAGCATCAGGCTCGACGGGAACGGCCACGGCTGGCTGGCCACGTACTCCACCTCGCCGACCGCCACCCCGGCCTCCTCCGCGACCTCGCGGACCACGGCCTGCTCGATCGACTCGCCCGGTTCGACGAACCCGGCGAGCGTCGAGAAGCGGCCCTCGGGCCAGTGCACCTGCCGCCCGAGCAGAGCCCGGTCCTGGTCATCCGTCACGAGCATGATCACGGCCGGGTCCGTACGCGGGTAGTGCTCCGCGCCGCAGGCCGGGCAGCGGCGGATGTGGCCCGCCGCCGCGACGACCGTGCGCTCACCGCAGCGTGAGCAGAAGCGGTGCAGCCGCTGCCAGTTCTCCAGCGCGACGGCGTGCACCAGCAGCGCGGCGTCGCGGTCGGACAGCAGCGCCCCGGCCTCCCGGAGCCCGGCCGGCCGCGCCGACTGGTCCATACGCCCCGGCAGCGCGTCCTTCTGCAGTGCGAAGTAGCGCACCCCGTCGGCGTCCCGGCCGAGGAAATACCGGTGCGTCTCGGTCGGCGGGGCCTCGAAGGACGGCGTCATGACCAGCTCGGTACGGCCGTCCGGGGTGTCGTCGATCAGCGCCTGGCCGCCGGAGACGACGAAGACGCGCGTGGTGGGGTGGCTCCAGGCCGCGGCGAGCCATGCCTCGTCCAGCCGGTGGTGCGCCGCGCGGTCGATCCCGCTCGCGGCGGTGAGCGGGACCTGCGGGATCTGCGGAACGGCGGTCCGGTCGGTCCAGGTGGTCACAGCAGCTCCAACTCTCCCTGCGAGACAGATCCCGAGACGGGCGGGACAGGTCGTACATCGAGTCGTACACCGAGGCGCACGAGCCGGTGCCTGATCGATGCGACGGTGATCGCCGTCTGATCGATCAGTCGGCCCGGCCATTCTCCGCCAGATCGCCCCAAAGGTACGCGGCGGTTTCGACACCCTTCACGAGGAGGTCCAGCTCCACCTTCTCGTTCGGTGCGTGCCAGCCGTCGGACGGCACGGAGATCCCCAGGAACAGCACCGGCGCCCCGAGTACGTCCTGCAGGTCCGCGGCCGGGCCGGAACCGCCCTCACGGGTGAAGAGGATCTTCTGGCCGAACGCGCGGCCCATGGCCCTGGCGACGGACTGCAGGGCGGGGTGATCGAGCGGGGTCAGGCAGGGGCGGGTCGCACCCCAGAAGGTGATCTCGTGCCGGATCCCGGCGGGGAGCTGGGCCGCCACCCAGTCGCGTACGGCCTGCTGCACCTTCTCCGCGTCCATGCCGGCGACCAGCCGGAAGGAGAGCTTCAGCTGGGCGGTGGACGGCACGATGGTCTTGCCGCCGGGCCCCTGGTAACCGCCGCTGATGCCGTTGACCTCGGCCGTCGGGCGAGCCCAGATCCGTTCCAGGGTGGTGTGGCCCCGCTCGCCGAGCGCGGCGTGGGAGTGGGCGCTGCGCAGCCAGGCGGCCTCGTCGAAGGGCAGCTCGGCGAAGAGCGCGCGCTCGCGGTCGGTCAGCTCGGTGACGCCGTCGTAGAAGCCCGGGATGGCGACGCGGCGGTCGTCGTCGTGGAGGGCGGCGGCGAGCCGGGCGGCCTCGGTGGCGGGGTTCGGCACCGCGCCGCCGAAGGAGCCGGAGTGGATGTCCTGGTCCGGCCCGTACAGGTCGATCTGGCAGTCGGTGAGGCCTCGCATGCCGGTGCACACCGTGGGGGTGTCCTCGGACCACATGCCGGTGTCGGACACGATCACGGTGTCGCAGGCGAGGCGGTCGGCGTGGGTCCGTATCAGCTCGGGGAAGTGCGGGGAGCCGGACTCCTCCTCGCCCTCGATCAGCAGCTTGAGGTTGACGGCAGGGGCGGTGCGGCCGGTCGCGGCGAGGTGGGCGCGTACGCCGAGGGTGTGGAAGAACACCTGGCCCTTGTCGTCGGCGGCGCCCCGGGCGTACAGCCGGCCGTCGCGGATCTCCGGCTCGAAGGGCTCGCTGTGCCAGCCGTCCTCGCGGGCGGCCGGCTGCACGTCGTGGTGGCCGTACACCAGCGCGGTGGGGGCGTCCGGGTCGCCGGACGGCCACTCGGCGAAAACGGCGGGCGCCCCGGGGGTCTCCCAGACCTCCACGACCGGAAAGCCGGTCTCGCGCAGCTTGGCGGCCAGCCAGTCGGCGCTGCGCCGTACGTCGGCCGCGCGGTCCGGGTCGGCCGACACGGAGGGGATGCGCAGCCACTCGGCGAGGTCGTCGAGGAAGGCGGCTCGGTGTTCGTCGATGTAGGCGCGGACGGCGTTGTCCGGGGTGTCGCTCATGCACGCGAGCCTATCTGGCCTGCGGGCGGGCGTTCACTGCGGATACGTCCCGCGCTCCGGCCGGATCCCCGCTCCGGTCCACGGTGGGTGGCGTCCCGTCGAGCAGCAGACGCTCGAGGGCGGCGCGGTCCGGCAGACCGGGAGGGCGGACCACCTCACCGCTGCGGACGTACAGAAATGCCGCGCTGACCGCCGACAGCGGCAGATCGTGCTGCTCCGCCCAGGCGAGGCGGTAGACCGCGAGCTGAAGAGGGTCGCCGGACCGGGCGCGGCCGGTCTTCCAGTCGACGATCTCGTAGGCGTCGCTGCCGTCCGGGCCCGGCTCCCGGTAGACGGCGTCGATCCGGCCTCGGATCACCCGGCCCGCGAGCGTGATCTGGAACGGCGCTTCGACGCGGTGCGGGGTGCGGCGGGCGTACTCGGTGCGCTCGAACGCCTCCTTCAGCGCCGCCAGATCCCGCTCGTCGGCGATCTCGACGTCCATCTCGTCGTCGAAGCCGCCGGGCAGCTCATCCGGGCCGAGGAGGGGCAGCGGCAGTTCCTCGAAGCGGGACTCCACCCAGGCGTGGAAGCGGGTGCCGCGGCGCGCGGCGGGGTGCGGGGGCCGTGGCATGGGTCGGGCCAGCTCGCGCGCGAAGCCGTCGGCGTCGGCGGCGAGGTGCAGCAGCTGTGACGCGCTGAGGGACACGGGCAGCGGTACGTCGCGTACGCCCGCGCGGGCGCGGCGCAGTTCACCTGTGAGGGCGTCCAGGTCCCGGTCCCAGGAGGCGACGCTTCGAGCTTCCTCCGGCGTCAGCGCGGGCTCCTCGCCGGCGGGGGCGGTCCCGGGCCCGGAGGCACCGGCCCCTTCGGCGAGGCGCGGCCTGGGCACCGAGCCGGTCGCAGCATCGGGGGCCGGTGCGGAGGGGCGTTCGGTCGGCCAGGCGTCCCAGTCGGCGGTGTCGGCGCCCTCCTCGTCAGGGTCGTCCTCCGGCTCGTACGGGCCGTCCTCCGGGGGCCAGTCCGGGTCGTAGGCGGGGGTCGGCTCGCTGGGCGAAACAGGCGCGTCCGCGCCCGGCGCGCAGCCCGGACCGTCCGCCCCGTGCCCGGTGAGGCGTCGCAGATGTGCCAGCACCGTGTCCGCCGCGCGGCGGCGGAGCTCCAGTGCGCCCGGGTCGAGCGGCAAGGGCCACGCCTGGTCGGCCACGGCCTCCCTCAGGGCAGGGTTCTCCTCGCCCTCCTCGGGCCGCTCCGCCCAGGCCTCGACCTCGCCATGCCCCGCCTCGCAGTGCTCGCGCAACGCCTCGAGGAACGCGGACGGGCCGCGCGGCCTCTTCTGGTTCGGCCCCCACCAGTGGCCCGAGCCGACCAGCAGCGAGCGGGGGCGGGTAAACGTCACATAGCCCAACCGCAGCTCCTCGGTGGCCTGATGGTCTTTCATCGCGGCCTTGAAGGCGGCCATCCCCTTGCTGTCCCATGCCCCCATCTCGGGCAGGGTGGCGGCGTCGCCGCGCAGCGCGTGCGGCAGCACCTTGGCGTTGGAGATCCACGACTCGCGCGCCTGCTCGCTCGGGAACTGCTTGGCGACCAGCCCCGGCACGGCCACGACGTCCCACTCCAGCCCCTTGGACTTGTGCGCGGTAAGCACCTTCACCGTGTTGTCGCCGCCGGGCAGGGCGTTGTCCAGGCCCTTTTCGTGCTGCACGGCCGTGCGCAGGAAGCCGAGGAAGGCGAGCAGGGTGGCCTCACCGTCCAGGGCGGCGAAGGACGCGGCGACATCGAGGAAGTTCCCCAGCGTCTCGCGGCGGCGGGCGGCCAGCGCATGCGGCGAGGCGGACAGCTCGACCTCCAGGCCGGTCGTGGCCAGCACCCGGTGCAGTACGTCCATGAGCGGGTCGCCGAGCGAGCGCCGCAGATCGCGCAGTTCGGCCGCGAGCCGTGCGAAGCGGACCCGGGCCTCCGGGGAGAAGGGCAGCCCGTCGTCGGGGCCGTCCGCCTGCAGGAACGTGTCGAGCGCGTCGGCGAGGGAGACGACCTCGGCCGGGTCGACGCCCGCGACCGCCTCGGCCAGCCGCCGGTCAGGATCGTCCCCGGGGTCGTCCGTCTCGTGCCGTACGAGCGCCCGGGCGCGCCGGCCCAGCAGCGCCAGGTCGCGGGGTCCAATACGCCAGCGGGGCCCGATCAGCAGCCGTACGAGCGCGGCGTTGGCCGTCGGGTCCTGCAGCACCTGGCAGACGGCTACGAGGTCGGCCACTTCCGGCAGGTGCAGAAGGCCGGACAGGCCCACCACCTCGACCGGCACGTCGCGCTCCACCAGCGCGCCCTGGATCTGCGCGAAGTCGGCGGCCGTACGGCACAGCACCGCGATCTCGCCGGGTGGCGTGCCCGTCCGGATCAGGTGGGCGATGGAGTCGGCCAGCCAGGCCAGCTCCTCGGCGTGGGTGGGCAGCAGCGCGCAGCGGACTGTGCCGTCGCGCTCAGCTCCGGGCGTGGGGCGCAGCGCCTGCACGCCCGCGTGGAGCGCGCGCAGCGGGCTTGCGAGCCGGTTGGCGAGGCCGAGGAGGCGGCCGCCGCTGCGACGGTTCTCGCTGAGGGCGAAGCGCTGCGCCGGGCGGCCGTCGGCTCCGCGAAAGTGGTCGGGGAAGTCGTCGAGGTTGGCGACGGAGGCACCGCGCCAGCCGTAGATCGCCTGGCAGGGGTCGCCGACAGCGGTGACAGCGTGGCCCGTTCCCTCGCCGAAGAGGCCAGAGAGCAGGATCCGCTGGGCGACCGAGGTGTCCTGGTACTCGTCGAGCAGCACGACCGCGTACTGCTCGCGCAGGATCCGGCCGACCTCGGGGTGCGTACGGACCAGGGTCGCGGACAGGGCGATCTGGTCGCCGAAGTCGAGCAGATCGCGGCGGCGCTTCTCCTCCCGGTACGCGCGGACGAGTTCAAGGAGTTCCAGGCGGGCGCGGGCGGCCTCGGGCGCCTTGCGCAGGTCGGCGTTGCTGAGCCCCGCGCCCTCGAGGAGGCCCAGCAGCTCGGTGTCGTACGCGCGCAGGTCCTCGGCGGGGACAAGATGCTCGGACAGCTCGGCGTCCAGGGCGAGCAGGTCCTCCACAAGGCCGGGGAGGGACTTGGTGAGCGCCGGATACGGGCCGGGGGCACTGCGCAGCACGCGCGCGGCGAGCTGGTAGCGCGTGGCGTCGGCGAGCAGCCGGGCGGTGGGCTCGAGCCCTATGCGCAGCCCGTGCTCCTTCAGAAGCTGCCCGGCGAACGCGTGATAGGTGGAGATCTGCGGCTCGCCGAGCACATCGTCGAGGCCGGCACCCTCGTCGTGGCCGCCGGCCTCCGCCACACCGGCTTTGACCAGGGCCTTGCGGACCCGCTCGGACAGCTCGCCCGCGGCCTTGTTGGTGAACGTCAGCCCGAGGACCTGCTCGGGCGCGACCCGGCCGGTGCCGACCAGCCAGACGACGCGGGCCGCCATCACCGTCGTCTTCCCGGAGCCGGCTCCGGCCACGATCACCTGCGGAGCGGGCGGCGCGGTGATGCAGGCCGTCTGCTCCGGAGTGAACGGGATGCCGAGGAGCTCTTTGAGCTCCTCGGGGTCGGTGATGCGCGCTGACACCCGAGTGAGGCTAACGGGGCCCACTGACAACCCGGGCCGGCCATCCACACCGGCCGAGGGGCTCACTCCACGATGTGCCGGCCCTCGGGCTGCGCGGTGCAGGAGCTGCGGAACGTGCAGTGCTGGCAGTGCTGGCCGGTGCTCGGCGCGAAACGCTCGTCGAGGACCCGGCCCGCCGCAGTGGCCAGCAACTCCCCCACCCACTCCCCCTCGAGGGCCTGCTGGGCCTGCACCGTGGGCAGCTGCTCGCCGCCGTCGCGCTTGGGCGCGCCCAGGCGCAGATGTACCAGCTCCGCGCCCCCTGGCTCGGGCGTACGCCCCCCGAAGGCGCTGTCCACCGCGCCCTCCCGTACGGCGAGCTGGTATACCGCGAGCTGCGGGTGACGGGCGACCTCAGGGCCGCTGGGCTTGGTCTTCCCGGTCTTGAAGTCGACCACGTAGGCCCGGCCCTCGCCGTCCGCCTCGACCCGGTCCATGCTGCCGCGGATGCGTACGGTGTTGGGGCCGGCCTCCAGAGTCACGTCGAAGTCGTGCTCCGTGGCGACGGCGGACCGGTCTGCGCGGTCCATCACATGCCACCGCAGGAACCGCTCCAGCGCGGCTCTGGCCTGCTCCTTCTCCTGCTGCGACTTCCACGGCGCATCGAAGGCGAGGGCGTCCCACACGGAGTCCAGCCGCTCCATGAGGACGGCCAGGTCCGCGGGCGTACGGCCGGAGGCCACCTCGTCGGCCAGGACGTGCACCACGTTGCCGAAGCCCTGCGCGGTGGTGGAGGGGGTGTCGGCCTTCACCTCGCGCCCGAGGAACCACTGCAGCGAACAGGTGTTGGCCAGCTGGTCGAGGGCGCTGCCGGAGAGCGCCACGGGGTGGTCGCGGTCGCGCAGCGGGACCTCGCTGTGCGTGCGCTCGTACAGGCCCCACCAGCGGTACGGGTGCGCCGACGGTACGAGCGGCTGGTCGTGGTCGTCCCGCAGCGCGGCAAGCCGGGCCAGCCGCTGGGCGGCGGCGTCGCGCAGCGCGGGCGAGACCTGGGGGTCGACGGTGGTGGCGCGCAGTTCGGCGACGAGTGCGGCGACGGACAGCGGCCGGCGGGGGCGGTGGGCTATGTCGATCGGCTCGACGCCGAGTTCGGTGAGGAAGCGGGACGGCTGGTCGCCGTCCTCTGCCGGGGCCTTGACGGCGGTGACGACGAGCCGCTCCTTGGCGCGGGTGGCCGCCACGTAGAACAGCCGCCGCTCTTCGGCGAGCAGGGCACCGGGGGTGAGGGGCTCGGCGAGGCCGTCGCGGCCGATCCGGTCGGCTTCGAGGAGCGAGCCGCGGCGCCGCAGGTCCGGCCACAGGCCCTCCTGCACGCCCGCGACGACCACCAGCCGCCACTCCAGGCCCTTGGAGCGGTGTGCGGTCATCAGCCGTACGGCATCGGGGCGGACAGTGCGGCCGGAGAGGGTGTCGGCGGCGATGTCCTGCGCCTCGACCTCCTCCAGGAAGTTGAGGGCACCGCGGCCGCCCGTGCGCTCCTCAGCGCGGGCCGCGGTCTCGAACAGCGCGCAGACGGCGTCGAGATCGCGGTCCGCGTTGCGGCCGGCGGCGCCGCCGCGCAGGACCGCCCGCTCCAGGCGCTGCGGCCAGGGCGTGCCGTCCCACAGCTCCCACAGCGCCTGCTCGGCGGTGCCGCCGCCGGCCAGCAGTTCGCGCGCCTTGCGCAGCAGCAGCCCGAGCCGCTGGGCGCCGCGGGCGTACGCCGGGTCGTGGGCCACCAGCCGCTCGGGCTCGGCGAGCGCTTCGGCGATGAGCACATCGGATGGCCGCGGTACGGGCCGGCCCGCGGCCCGCTCCTCGTCGCGCAGCGCCCGGCCGAGCCGCCGCAGATCGGCGCTGTCCATGCCGCCGAGCGGCGAGGTCAGCAGGCTGATCGCGGTTTCGACGTCGATAGCGCCCGCCGGCTCGGGGGAGGCGCTGGAGTCGGCCGGTCCGTTCTCCGCGGCCGTGACCGGTGGGGTCCCTCCGTCTGCCGGGCGCGGTCCCGGCAGGGCCGCCGTCGCGGCGACGCGGAGCGCCGTCAGCAGCGGGGCGACCGCCGGTTCGTGGCGGAGCGGGAGGTCGTCGCCGTCGACCTCCACGGGCACGCCGGCGGAGGCAAGGGCACGGCGCACGGAGGGAATTGTGCGCCCTCCGGCGCGTACGAGCACCGCCATCTCGTGCCATGGCACGCCGTCCTCCAAGTGGGCGCGGCGGAGGATGTCGGCGACGTTGTCGAGCTCCGCGCCCGCCGTCGGATAGGTGAAGACCTCGACGCGGCCGCCGTCCCGTGCGGCTGCCAGGTCGCGGTGAGCGCGTACGGCGTCCGCCGGCAGTCGGGTCAGCGGCATCCGGCGGGTGATCAGCCGGGTGGCGGCCAGCAGAGCGGCACCAGAACGACGGGAGGTGCCGAGCACCTTGACCTCCGCGGGGCTCCCGTCGGCCCGCGGAAAGGATCGGGGGAAGTCGAGAATGCCGTTCACATCGGCGCCACGGAAGGCGTAGATCGACTGGTCCGGGTCACCGAAGGCCACGAGCGTCCGGCCGGGCCCGCGTCCGCCACACCTCTGGGGGTTCCCGGCCAGTGCGCGCAGCAGCCGCACCTGCGCCGCGTCCGTGTCCTGGTACTCGTCGACGAAGACGGCGTCGTACCGGGCGCCGAGCTCCGCCGCGACCTCCGGACGCTCCGCGAGCAGCACGGCCCGGTGCACCAGTTCGGCGTAGTCGAGCACCCCCCGGGCGTCGAGCACGTCCAGGTACTCCGCCAGGAACGCGGCCGCCGCGCCCCAGTCCGGCCGCCCGGTCCGCGCCGCGAACGCGCCCAGCGCCTCCGGCCCGAGCCCCAGCTCCCGGCTGCGCGCCAGCACCGCGCGCACCTCGTCCGCGAAGCCGCGGGTGGTCAGGCAGGAGCGCAGCTCGTCGGGCCAGCGGACCGCGGCCCGCCCCTCCCGCTCCAGCTCAGCCTGCCCGGCGAGCAGCTCGCGGACCATCACGTCCTGCTCCGGGCCGGACAGCAGCCGCAGCGGGTCGACGAACAGCTCGACGTCCTGGTGGGCGCGCACCAGCGCGTAGCAGTACGAGTGGAAGGTCGTCGCCTGCGGCCCGCGAGCCCCTCCCAGCCGGGCCGCCACCCGGTCCCGAAGCTCGACCGCCGCCTTGCGACTGAACGTGAGGACCAGAATCCGCTCCGGGTCGGTCCCACCCGCCACTCGCTGGGCGACAGCCTCCACAAGGGTGGTCGTCTTGCCGGTGCCCGGCCCGGCGAGTACAAGGAGCGGCCCGCCGGGATGGTCAACCACGGCGCGCTGCCGTGCGTCCAGAACAGGAGGATCCACCGGCGCCGGCGCGGTGCGCACCAGCCGGTACACGCCAGGGTCCGGCTGCCGTACCTGCCGGTGCGGCGAAGCGGACGAGGAGGAGGAGCTCACGTGGATCGCCGGTTCTGGTGGGTGTTCTGAGAGTGCTGGGCGCTGTGGGGCAGTGCAATCGTATGAGCCCTGTGAGACGCCGGGGAGGGCTGTGTGCTGCGAGCTCCTGACGCTACGCCCCTGGAAGGGCGGGCCGCAGCGCGTCCGGCCCATCCCTCCGGCCCATCCCTCCGGCTCGTCCCGTACTGCGCGTACCGCGCGAGGGCCTGTGATCAGCATCCGACCGGTCGAATGGCGGAAGCTGTCAGATATGAGCTCCTTCGTGCTCTCCACCAGCCGCGGTGCCACCGGACGCGCCATCCCAGCGGGCCCTTGCCGTGTCGATCTTCGGCAGGTGGCCGGCGGCGGCACGGGCTGCCTCGCGCAGCGGGGTGCCCTCGGCCCGGTAGTGGCCGAGGGCTCGCAGCTCGTGCCCGGGCAGCAGCACGCCGTCCGCCCGTACGACGCGCCACCAGGGCACGCCGCCCCCGTACAGGGCCATCACCCGGCCGACCTGCCGCGGGCCTCCCTCCGCCAGCCACTCGGCGACGTCCCCGTATGTCATCACCCGGCCGGGCGGAATCAGCTCCGCGACTTCCAGCACCCGCTCCGCGTACTCCGGCAGCTCTCCCGCGGTCTCCGCGGCGCCTTCCGACGTCCTCTCCCGACTCATTCGTCCCATCCTGCCGCACACCACCGACAGCGGCCGGGCTCCGCCGCCGCGGCCCCTGCGTCCCAAGCCCTGCCGACGCGTGCACCACACCGCGTCAAGGCGTACTCTCCGCCTCCTGCGCCCCCGAATCGCACCCTGATGACCCCCGCCGGTCTTCGGTCATGCCACCATCTTCCGGGCGGTGAGTGGTGATACGAGATAAAGAGACGGCCGAGCAGAGTGCCCAGCCTCCGGAGGAGGCCGGCATCTCTGGCGCGTCGTCGCGCCCGCATGCCGAGGGCACCGGGGCCGAGCCGCACGACCGCACCCCCATGGACCGCGGCACCCCCACGGACCGCGGCTCCACGGACCACCCCCCTGCGGACGGCGGCCCTGGCGACCGGAAGGCCGAGGGAGCCGAGGAGCCCACGGACAGCGTCTCGGGCGACGAGCCGCTGCTCCCCGCGCGCGTGCACCGCCCCTCCGACCTGGTACGGCTGCTGCTGGGCATCCTCGGCATCGCCATCGTCCTGGCCATCGCCGCGTTCGCGCACGGCACGACCCAAGGCCTGGAAAAGGACATCGGCAAGGGGGCCGGCCACACGCCCCCGCTGCTGATCAGCTTCACCGGCTTCGCCTCCAGCGTCGCCGTCCTGATCGTCCCGGTCGCCTTCGCCGTCGAGCGGCTGATCAAGCGAGACGGTCTGCGCATCGCGGACGGCGTGCTGGCGGCCGTACTGGCGCACGGCATCTCGCTCTCCACCGATCTGTGGGTCGCCCGGGCCGCCCCCGAGTCCATCCAGGACGCGCTCACCCAGCAGGCGCCGAGCGGCACCATCACCGACCCCGTGCACGGCTACCTGGCACCCGTCATCGCCTATATGACGGCGGTCGGGATGGCGCGACGGCCCCGCTGGCGGGTGGCCCTGTGGGCGGTTCTCCTGCTCAACGTCTTCACCGTCCTCGTCGGCGGCTACGCCACACCGTTCTCGATCATCCTCACCGTGCTGATCGGCTGGGCAGTCGCGTACGGCACGCTCTACGCGGTCGGCTCCCCGAACGTGCGGCCAACCGGCCAGACTCTTCTCGCCGGCCTGCGACGCGTCGGCTTCCACCCCGTCAGCGCGCTGCGCGCCGAGGACGGCGGCGACGCCGACCGCCCGGACCGGGGCCGCCGATATCTGGTCACGCTGGAGGACGGCCCCCCGCTCGACGTGACCGTCGTCGACCGCGAGCAGCAGGCGCAGGGCTTCTACTACCGCGTGTGGCGCCGGCTCGCGCTGCGCGGCATCACCGAGCGCCGCAGCCTCCAGTCGCTGCGCCAGGCCCTGGAGCAGGAGGCGCTGCTCGCCTACGCGGCCATCGCGGCCGGCGCCAACGCCCCCAGGCTCATCGCCACCTCCGAACTGGGCCCGGACGCCGTGATGCTCGTCTACGAGCACACCGACGGCCGCACCCTGGACGCGCTGCCCGACGAGATGCTCACCGACGATCTGCTGCGCAGCACCTGGGAGCAGGTGAAGGCGCTCCAGTCGCGGCGCATCGCACACCGCCGCCTGGTGGGTGACGCGATTTTGGTGGATCGTTCCGGCGCGGTGGTCCTGACGGATCTGAGCGGCGGCGAGATCGCGGCCGGCGATCTCGTACTGCGGATGGACATCGCCCAGCTGCTGACAACGCTGGGACTGCGGGTCGGCGCCGAGCGTTCGGTGGCGGCCGCGGTGGACGTCCTGGGGCCCGACACGGTCGCCGACAGCCTGCCGCTGCTGCAGCCCATCGCCCTCAGCCGGACCACCAGCGCCACGCTGCGGCAGCAGGCCAAGGAGCGGGCGCAGCGGGAGCGTGAAGCGGTGCTGGAGGCGTCGCGAGCCGCGCGTGAGGCGAGCGGCGGCGCCACGGCCGCGGAACCCCACCGCGGTGCCACACGCGCGGAGCGCAAATCCGTACGGGCCGAGAAGAGCGCCGAGAAGAAGGCCATCGACGAGGCGATCGAGGAGGCCCGCGAGGAGGATCTGCTGGTGCAGATCCGGAAGCAGATCCTGCTGATCCGGCCACAGGCACCGGTCGAGCCGGCCCGGCTGGAGCGGGTCAGGCCGCGCACCCTGGTCAGCTTTATCGCGGGCGCCTTCGCCGCGTACTTCCTGCTCTCCCAGCTGACGCACGTCAGCTTCAAGGACGTCATCAGCGAGGCGAACTGGGCCTGGGTGGCGGCGGCGCTGGCCTTCGCGGCGCTCACCTACGTCGCCGCCGCGCTCAACCTCCTCGGCTTCGTCCCCGAGAAGGTGCCCTTCGTCCGTACGGTGCTGGCGCAGATCGCCGGGTCGTTCGTGAAGCTGGTCGCCCCGGCGGCGGTCGGCGGTGTCGCGCTGAACACGCGCTTCCTGCAGCGGGCGGGCGTACGGCCCGGGCTCGCGGTGGCCAGCGTCGGCGCCTCCCAGCTGGTGGGCCTCGGCCTGCACATCATGCTGCTGATGACCTTCGGCTACATCACCGGAACCGAGCGCACCCCCTCGCTCTCGCCCTCGCGCACGGTGATCGCCGGGCTGCTGACGGCGGCGGTGCTGGGTCTGATCGTCACAGCCATCCCGCCGCTGCGGAAGTTCGTCTCCACCCGGGTCCGGTCACTGTTCGCGGGCGTCGTGCCGCGGATGCTGGACGTCATGCAGCGGCCGCAGAAACTGCTGACCGGCATCGGCGGCACGCTGCTGCTGACGCTGGCGTTCGTGATGTGCCTGGACGCCTCGATCCGGGCGTTCGGCGGGGAGCTCAGCTACGCGAGCATCGCCGTCGTCTTCCTGGCGGGCAACGCGCTGGGCTCGGCCGCCCCGACACCGGGTGGTGTGGGCGCGGTCGAGGCCACCCTGACCCTGGGCCTCATCGCGGCCGGGCTGCCGAAGGAGATCGCCACGCCCGCGGTGCTGCTGTTCCGGCTGATGACCTTCTGGCTGCCGGTGCTCCCGGGCTGGCTGTCCTTCACCCACCTCACGCGCAAGGAAGCGCTCTGAGCAGCCGCCACAGGCGAGGGGCCTGCTCACCCCCGGCGAGCAGGCCCCTCGATCCGTCGTGTACGTGCCTTTAGTAGACAGGCTTCGACGGCTCGATCTGGTTGACCCAGCCGATGACGCCGCCGCCGACGTGCACCGCGTCCGCGAAGCCCGCGTTCTTCAGCACCGCCAGCACCTCAGCGGACCGCACACCGGTCTTGCAGTGCAGCACGATCCGCTTGTTCTGCGGCAGCCCCTGCAGCGCATCGCCCATCAGGAACTCGTTCTTGGGGATCAGCCGGGCACCGGGAATCGAGACGATCTCATACTCGTTCGGCTCCCGGACATCGATGATGTCGATGTCCTCGCCGGAGTCGATCCACTCCTTGAGCTGCTTCGGCGTGATGGTGGAGTCCTTCGCCGCCTCCTGGGCCTCCTCGGAGACCACACCGCAGAACGCCTCGTAGTCGATCAGCTCCGTAACCGTCGGGTTCTTCCCGCACACCGCACACTCCGGGTCCTTACGGACCTTCACCGTGCGGTACGTCATCTCCAGAGCGTCGTAGATCATCAGACGCCCGACCAGCGGCTCACCGATACCGGCCAGCAGCTTGATGGCCTCATTGACCTGGATCGAACCGATCGACGCGCACAGCACACCCAGCACACCGCCCTCGGCGCAGGAGGGCACCATGCCCGGCGGCGGCGGCTCGGGGTACAGGCAGCGGTAGCAGGGACCGTGCTCGGACCAGAACACCGACGCCTGGCCGTCGAAGCGGTAGATCGAGCCCCACACGTACGGCTTGTTCAGCAGCACGCACGCGTCGTTGACCAGGTACCGGGTGGCGAAGTTGTCGGTACCGTCAACGATCAGGTCGTACTGGGAGAAGATCTCCATCACGTTGTCCGCCTCGAGGCGCTCCTCGTGCAGGACGACGTTCACATACGGGTTGATGCCCAGCACGGTGTCGCGGGCGGACTCCGCCTTGGAACGGCCGATGTCCGACTGGCTGTGAATGATCTGACGCTGCAGGTTCGACTCATCGACCTCGTCGAACTCAACGATGCCCAGGGTGCCGACGCCGGCCGCCGCCAGGTACATCAGCGCGGGGGAGCCCAGGCCGCCGGCCCCCACACAGAGCACCTTGGCGTTCTTCAGCCGCTTCTGCCCGTCCATCCCCACATCCGGGATGATCAGATGGCGGGAGTACCTGCGGACCTCGTCGACAGTGAGCTCGGCAGCCGGCTCAACCAGGGGTGGCAACGACACGGGGACTCCGTTGGTCGGTGAATACGTTTGTTCTGAATGCAACAGTGCCACGGCTCATCTCATTCCGAGACACCTCGTCCGATGCGCGAGACGATTTCGTCCCAGAAGCCGGGAAGTGCCTCCCAGGGGGTTGAGCTGGGCCCCTGGTCCAGCCGATCGGTGAACCAGACGGTCCCCGCACCCTGCCAGCGGGCGATCCGGAACGCCTCCTCCAGATGCGTCCGCGGTACGCCGTGGACGAGGTGGCAAAAGCGCTGCGGCGCGCATTCGGCCGTCCACTCCGCCACCTGCGACCAGCGGTAACGCGACCACGCCCCGGAGAACGTGACCAGCTGGTCCGCCCATTCCGCATACCCGGGATACGGGTGCATACCGTGCCCGAACACCACATACGCCTCTTCGAGCAGCGCCCGCAGGGTGCCGACCGTGCGCCGCGTCTCCCCAAGGGCACACCGCTCGGTCGGGCAGCGGTCCAGATAGAAGCCGTCGACCTTGTACCAGTCGAGGAAGTGGTGCGCATCCGAGATCAGCTCGGCGAAGGGGCGGGTGCCGTGCCGCAGATCGAGGTGACCGAGAACACGTACGCCCGCGTTGGTCAGCCGGCCCGCGGCCTCCAGACAGTGCGGGTCGGGGCCATAGCCGGGCCCGCGCGCGACATTCAGCACGGCCCAGTGCAGGGGCGCCCCGGGCCGGGTCAGCTCGGCCCACTCGGTGGGGGCGACCAGGGGGTGGGCGTAGCCGGGCGCGCCGAGGCCGATCCCGGCCGCGCCCGTGGTCGCGGTCCGCTCGACGCCGGTGGAGATTACATACGACATGCCGCCTCCATCCAGATGTCCGCCAGGGATTCCTCCAGGGCGATGCGCGGCCGCCAGCCGAGCCGGTCGCGCGCGGTGCGGATGTCGGCCTGCTGCCAGCCGCCGCAGCCGTCCGGGTAGGGGTGGGTGGGTGGCACCCCGCCCAGCTGCGGGTCGCCCAGGCCCTGCAGCCCGGGGCGGCCCGGAGGGAGGTCAAGCTCGTGCAGCGAGCCGCCGAAGCCGGCCACGCGGGCCAGGACGGCGGCGGCGTCGCGCAGCCGTACGGCGCGGCCCGTGCCGATGTTCACCACACCCTGCGCGGCGGAGAGCGACGCCGCGTGCACGGCCCGGGCCACATCCCGTACGTCCACGAAGTCGCGCTGCACGCCGATCCCGCTGAGCTTGAGTTCGCTGTCGCCGGACTGCATCGCGCGCCGCAGGGCCTCGGCGATCCGGCCGAGGGGGGATCCCGCGGGGGTGCCCGGGCCGGTGGGTGAGAAGACGCGCAGCACGACGGCGTCCAGATCGGAGCCGAGGACCAGCTCGGTGGCCGCGAGCTTGCTGACGCCGTACGGGCCGCCGGGGCGCGGCACCGCGTCCTCGGCGGTGGACGAGCCGTTCTGCGAGGGGCCGTACTCGGAGGCGCAGCCGATCTGCACCAGGCGCGCGGCGCAGCGGCTGCGGCGCAGCGACTCGCAGACGGTCGCGACGGCGACGGTGTTGTGCCGGGTCAGCTCGCGGGCGCCACCGCGGGTGGCACCGGCACAGTTGACGACGACTCCGGGGTGTACGGCGTCGAGGAAGCGAGTCAGTGCGCCGGGGCTGCCGGTGGAGAGGTCGAAGCGGACGTCGGCGTCGTCGCGGCGGCCGAGGGCGGTGAGTTGGACGGCGGGGTCGGCCAGGAGGCGCTCGGCGACGTGCCGTCCGATGAACCCATTGGCTCCGAGCAGCAGCACTCTCATCGTGCGGCCTCCCGGTCGGCGTGTCCGGCGGCCGGCGCCGCGGGCTGTGCAGTCATCTCTCGTTCTCCTCGGGGGAATTGCGGAAGGTTTGGGGGGAGGCCGGCACCCGCACGGACGGGCGCGGTGGGGGGGTGGCGGGCGCGGTGGGCTCAGCGCTGTGCCGCCGGGGTACCGGAGTGCACCGAGGCGCGGGCCAGTGCGACGGTGGCGAACGCGAGCAGCCCGGTCGCGGCGGTGGCGCAGGCAGTGAGCGGGACGACGCCGGGGCCGTACGCCGCCACGGCCGCCTGGACCGGTGCGCCAAGGGCCCCGATACCGGGCAGCCGGTCGGCCAGGGCGGTGCCCACTGCCGCGGCCTCTCCGGCGCAGACGGCTGCGAGGCCGGTCATGGCGGCCGCGCGACGGCCGTGGACCGCCAGCAGCCGGGCGACGAAGAACAGGGCACCGAGCGCGACGGCGGAGGCGAGAGCGATCGGATCGACGTACGGGCCGTGGCCGCCCGCGGCGCGGAGGGCCACTCGGGCGGCGAGCAGGAGGGCTGTGAGGATCAGCAGGAACAGCCCGACGGTGGCCGGCAGAAGGGGACGGATGCCGGCGGCGAACTCCTCCAGGCCTCGGCTGGCGGCCAGCCGGCGCCGGGCACCTGCGGCGAACCAGCGGGCGCACCAGGCAGCGGGTGCGACGGCGAAGGTGAGCCCGAGGGCGGCGGCCACATCGCCCTGGTCGTAGCCGTACGCGGGGCTGCCGGCGATCGCCTTCCCGTGGAGTGCGTCGCCGAGCAGCGCGTCGCCGAAGGCGAGGTAGCCGATCAGCCAGCAGGTCAGCAGCAGGCCGATACCCGGTCTGCGGCGGCGGGTGCTCAGCGGCCCGCGCCGCAGGCACAGCCACAGCGCGATGGTGACGACGGCGGCCCCTGCCGCCGCGATGCCGAGCCGTACGGCCGGCTGGGCCCCTGCGGTCAGCTCGACTCCGGCGACGGCTGCCGCGCACCCGGCGCCCGGCACCAGGTGGAGCGCGGCGCGCACACCGCGCACGCCCTGGTCGGCCACCGCGGCCGGCGCGCCCCCGGCGGGTGCCTCATCGCGCGGCACGCGCGCATACAGCTCTTCCGCGAGGGAGAACACGTCACGATGCCGGAACCGCGCGGCGGTCCGGTCGGTCACTCCGTGGGCCTCCAGTCCGGCGGCGATCTCCAGGGGATCGACGGCCCGCGCACACAGCTCCCGATGCCGGTGCATCAGCGCCTTCACGGGGTCCGCGGCTCCCCGCCGCACGACTTTCCGCGCTACGGCGCCACGCCCCGCATCTCCTCCCCGTGCGCGGCGGTTCTCAGCCACGCCAGAGGCCGCGCGTCCCTCGACCACCGACGAGTCAGCCCCGGTATGGGCCGGTTCAACGCCACTGCTCTGCGGAGCTGTTGGGGCCTCGCCTTCCGAATCTTCCGCAGTTCGCTCGGAGCCGACCCACGGGTCCATGGGGTGATCCGTGAGCAGGGACCGTGAGTGCTGGTTCCAGGGACCGGGACTGGCGGGCTTACGGGGCGCGTATTCCGCGGTGGGCGCCTGGTCGGCGGGGTGCGCGCCCTCATCCGCACCGGCGCGTGTGGCGGGAGCCGGCGCCGGGGTCGGTAGGCCGGGTGACTGATCGGCCGCAGGGGAGGATGTGGTCATGCCTCGGCCTCTCTGAGCGTGGCGCCGGCGAACACCGGCTGGGCGTCGGGACGGGAGACGACAGCGGCCGCCGCCCACCGCGGGGCGGGACGCGTGCCGGGTACGGGGGCGTCCGGCCGAGTCGAGCCGCCGGACCGGCCCACCGCCCAGCGGCCGGGCACAAAGGCCTCCGCGGGCCGTGCGAACGGCAGCGGCCCGCCCTCCGCGCTCACCGCCTCGCGTCGCACCGGACAGTGCGACATCAGCTCCAGGTAGATGCCACGAAATGCCGCGATGTTCTGCTCGACGGTGAAGAGTTCGAGCGCCCGGGCGCGCGCCGCCGCGCCAAGCCGTGCGCGCCGCTCCGGGTCGCGCAGCAGCGCCAGGCATGCGTCCGCAAGTGCCCGCGGGTTGCGCGGCGGCACCACCAGCCCCGTGCCGCCGATGACCTCGCACACCGCCCCGACATCCGTCGACACCGTCGCCCGGCCGCAGAACATCGCCTCGACCAGGCCGACGGGGAAGCCTTCGACGACGCTGGACAGCACCACCACACTGCCCGCGGCGTACGCCTCGGGGAGCCCCGGCAGCTCCGGGTCGCCGATCTCCTCGAAGGAGACCGGGTTGTCGCCGACGGTCACCGCGTTCTCGGCCTCGTCGGGGAACAACTGGGCCGCCAGGGCCCGGCAGTGGGCTGCGTACGCGGCCGCCTCCGGGCGACCGGGCCCCGGCACGGCGACGATCCGCAGCCGCGCGTCAGGCTCGGCCCTGTGCACCTGTGCGAAGGCGTGCAGCAGCGCGATGAGGTCCTTGGCCGGCTCGATCCGGCCGACCCAGACCAGCGTGCGGTCGTCCCAGGAGTCCAGCGGGTCCAGGGAGCCCGGGGAACCCGGAGAGTTCCGTGAGCCGGGCGAGCGTCCGGATGCCTCGGCGGCCTCCTCCCCCACCGCCGCGAAACGGCTCGCGTCCATCCCCGGGTAGACGGTGCGCAGCTTCCGCGGGTCCGCACCGCACCGCTCCTGCCAGCGCCGCGCGTGCGTGTTCCCGGGGGTGATGAGCGAGGCCTGCCCGTACACCTCAGCCGCCAACAGCCCGTGGAAGGAGGCCAGCAGGGCGCGCACGGGCCCGGTGAGGGGCGCGCCCGAGTGCGTGAGGTAGTGCTCGCGCAGCCGTACGCCGTACTCGGTGACCAGGAGCGGAACGCCGAAGAAGCGTTTAGCCAGCAGCCCCGGCAGCGCGGCCGCACCACCCGGCACCGCGTGACACAGGTCCACCCCGCCGAGGCCCTGTTCGCCCTGCCCGTACCAGTCCAACGACAGTGGCCTCAGGGCGCGTTCCAGGATGTCGGCGACGGTGAGCAGGTCCGGCAGCTGCGCGCCGTGCGCGACCCGGAGTGCGCCGGGCGCGCGGCAGGCTGCCTCCAGGGTGCGTACGGCCGTCTCTGAGCGGAGCACCGTGCCCAGTCCCCCGTGGTCGCGGGCGAGTTCGGCGAGGCCGTACAGACCGTTGGCGAAACGGTCCTCCTGAGCGGCGGAGCCGGGGGCAGCGCCCACAGGCCTACGGCAGACGGCCGCCGCCAGATCACCGAAGTGCGCCGCGAACCGCCGGCGCGCGCGTCGCCCGTGCGCGCCCCCCGCCTCGGCCGGGCCCCACAGCGGAGCCGTGCGCACCCGGCGCACCTGCGGCGGCAGTTGGAGCCGGCCCTCGGCCTCCTGCCGCTCACTGCGGCTCAGCGCATAGACCTCGAACTCGTGGTGCGCGAGCCCTCGTACGAGACGGTCGCACCATACCCTCGCCTCACCGTTCGCATATGGATACCCACCCTCCGTAAGCAGTCCAATGCGCATGAGTGCACCCCAGATCTTCGTAAAGGGAACCGCCAGGTGGCAGCGGGAAGACCGTATGCGGACAGAAGGGTGGCGCGATGGACGGTTGTCCATCGCGCCACCAAAAGGGGTGAACGCCCGTGACTTTCTCGCCTCAGCGGCGTTGTCCGCCCTTCCCCGGAGCTACGGGAAGGGCCACGGATTGGGCTTGCAGGTGGCGCCGTTGGTGGTCAGGAACTTGGTCTGCTGCATCATGACCGGGGCGAGCGCGCCCGGCCGGGGGCATCCCTCGTGGTTGTGTCCGAGCCGGTGGCCCGCCTCGTGATTGATGAGCATCTGGCGGTAGGAGAACATCTTGTCGCCGTAGGTCTTCGAGCCCTGCGCCCACCGATAGGCGTTGATCATGACGCGTTCGGTGGAGGCGGAGTCGCAGGACACGTTGTCCTCGGTCGTGTCGAGGCCGGACTTCGCACACCATTCCGCCGTCGTCCCCGGGCTCGCCAGGGTGATCACGAAGTCGGCCTTGCCGGAGGAGACCCGCTCGAAGGTACGGGTTCCGCCGTGGCCCCAACTGCGGTCGTCGTTGAGGGTCTTGTGTACGGCCTCGGCGAAGAGTTCCCCGTCGAGCCCGAGGCCCTTCTCCACATCCACGCGGTAGCGCAAGACCTGCCCCTTGCCGGGTGCCTTGTCATGGCCGGGGACGGTGGTGAACGCCCCTGAGCCCTTGAGCGTGGGGGCGAGCGGATACTTCGTGGCCATCTTCTGCGCATACGAGGCAGGAGCCGCGGTCGGCTCGGTCCGCTCCGGGGTGGGGCGGTGCTCGGAACGCGAGGCGTCCTTCTCGTCGGCGCGCGGCAGGTCGCCGGCCGTCTGGGACACGCCGCCCCTCCCGGGGTTGGCGACTTGTCCCGCCACGACGACCGCGAGCACGGTGGTGACGGCTGCCGCGGCGACGCCCGTGAACGTACGGCCCTTGCCGCCCTTGGCGGTACGTCGCGCGCCGTCCTCGCCGACGTCCGGGCCGACGGGGTCGTCCGCGGGGCCGACCGGGGCGACGGGGCCCGCGCCCGCCTCCGGATCCCCGCCGAAAGCCGCCCGTTTCGGCTTCGCCGCGCCCGGAGCACCGGCCGCGAAGACATCGTCGTCGAAGGCGTCGATGTACTCCTGCCGCGGCTGCGGCACGTACGTACTCGCCCCTGGGCGCCGCATGGTGCTGCCGGCGGGCCCCCCGGGGAACCTCCCGGCAGCGGAGGCGGACGCCACAGGACCGCCGGGGGCGGGACCGCTCATGGGTGTGGTCGGCAGTGTGCCCCAGCCGCCGCCCGGCTCGCGGTGCTCCGGGTGCCCGCCCCGGGCCTGCGAAACGATCGGCACGCCGTACGGCGGGGTCGCGGTGGGGGACGGTCCGGCGAGCGCACCGTGGCCCGGTCCGGCTACGCGGCGCCGCCGCCCCGGACCTGGCGCGGCGGAAGCGTCGTCCGCCCCCGCCGGCGTCTCCATGGTCTCGGCCGCTTGCGTCCGGCCGCGGCGACTGTGACGTCCCACCCCCGCTCAGCTCCCACCCGCATCGGCGGCCCTGTCGGCCGTCCTGACCACATTCCTCGCACGGGACCCTCCGGACGCGCCGGATGCCTCCGCCAGCAGTTCGCGGAAGCCCCGCGCCACCGCCTCCGGGTATTCCATCATCGCAACGTGCCCCGCCTCCGGCAGGGTCAGCAGCCGCGAGTCGCGGAAGGCGGCGGATGCCCGGCGCGCCATCCGGAACGACACCAGCCGGTCACGCCCGCCGTAGATCAGCAGCGTGGGCGCCAGGACCCGCTCGGCCTGCCGCCACAGCGAGTGCTGGCCGCCCAGGGTGTACGCGTCCACGACACCACGCGCCGAACGGGCCATCACATCCCAGAAGTACGGCAGCGCGAGCCGCCGTTCGTACTCCTCGACCGCGGCCGCGAAGCGTTCCGGCTCGACCCGCCCGGGGTCTCCGTAGCACAGGGCCAGCACCTCGCGGGTGCGGCGCTCGGCGGTCCAGTCCCTGGTCATCCGCGCGAACAGCGCCGCCACCCCGGGCACCGCGAGCAGCCCGGTCGGCAGCGCGGAGCGCTGCGGGAACAGCTCGGGCAGCGCCGGGGAGACCAGCGTCAGGGTCCGTACGAGATCCGGCCGGACAGCCGCCACCCGGGTGACGACGGCACCGCCGAGGGAGTTGCCGAGGAGATGTACGGGGCCGCGCCCGGAGGCGTCCAGGAAGCGCACGACGGCACGCGCATGGCCCGAGATCGAATAGTCGCCGTCGTCCGGCGGTGCGGAGTGACCGAAGCCGGGAAGGTCGAGGGCTTCCCCGTCGACGTGGTCCTCGAGCTGGGCCATCAGGGCCGACCAGTTCAACGAGGACCCGCCGAGGCCGTGCACGTACAGCGCGGGCGGCAGCCCCGCACGGACCGGTGGCCGGAACCGCACGGCCAGGGTGAGCCCCGGCAGAGCGACGGTTCTCAGCTTCTCCCCCGCGCCCACCAGTACGCCGTTCTCGGCGGTTACCGCTCGGTCGGTTGGGGTACCCGGGAGCTCGGTCGAAGGCATGGGCCAATGTTACGAGACGATCACGCGGCCGCTTGTGTGTTCGCGGTCACAGAACAGCCCCCGCGTAGCGCAGCCGACGCATGGCGGCGGCCATGCCGGGGAGGGTACGTAGCGCTGGAACGCGGCCTCTCCTAGGCTCGGGTAGAGGGCGCTCGCCCTGGAAAGGGGAGCCACCATGTCTGTCGATCCAACCGACCCGGAAACCTTCGAGAACGACGTCCCCGAAGAGCTGCCGGAGTTCGACGTCGAAGTCTCCGAGGCGGACGCCGCGGAGCAGCACATGGAAGTGCTGGATCACCAGGACATCCGGCTGCCTGAGCACGTTCCGGAGACGGTGAACCCAGCGGATGCGGTCGAGCAGGCCCGCGTAGTCGAACTCTATGAGGACGAGTACCAGGACGAGTACTGGTGACCTGCCTCTTTTGTCAGCGTCGAACAGTGTCCGGTACGTGAAATTCTCGGCCCGCACCGCGCGCACTCGGGTTACCGAAAAGTACGATGGCGGGCGCGTCGCAGCACAACGACAAGACTGCGACATCGCGCACGGAACGACCCATGGGAGGCGGCGTGACAGCCATCGAGCAGACCGAGGCGCGCCCGCGAGGCACGCGCCTGCCGCGCCGAGCCAGACGCAACCAGCTACTGGGCGCCGCCCAGGAGGTCTTCGTCGCGCAGGGCTACCACGCGGCGGCGATGGATGACATCGCCGAGCGTGCGGGTGTCAGCAAGCCGGTGCTCTACCAGCACTTCCCCGGCAAGCTGGACCTCTATCTCGCCCTCCTGGACCAGCACTGCGAGTCCCTGGTGAAGGCGGTGCGCGCGGCGATCGGTTCCACCACCGACAACAAGCAGCGGGTCGCGGCCACCATGGACGCGTACTTCGCCTACGTCGGCGACGAGGGCGGTGCCTTCCGCCTCGTCTTCGAGTCCGACCTCACCAACGAACCCGCCGTCCGCGACCGGGTCGACAAGGTCAGCCTGGACTGCGCCAAGGCGGTCAGCGAGGTCATCGCCGAGGACACCGACCTGCCGCCCGAGGAGTCGATGCTGCTCGCGGTCGGGATGTGCGGCATGGCCCAGATCACGGCGCGTTACTGGCTCGGCTCGGGCCAGAAGCTCCCGCGCGACGCTGCGGCCAAGCTCGTCGCGTCGCTGTCCTGGCGGGGCATCGCCGGCTTCCCGATGCACGGCGCCGGCCAGCAGTCGGCGTCTCAGCGCTGACCGTTGTTCGCTCCAGGCGTGCGGGCACGGCGGCTTGGCGGTCCCCGTACCGGGCTAATGTGTGGTGCGTACGGCGCGGCGGACCGCGCACATCACTGACCGTCGGAGGGACAAAGCCGTGGAGGTCAAGATCGGCGTGCAGCACGCGCCCCGCGAGATCACCTTGGAGAGCGGGCAGTCTGCCGAGCAGGTCGAGCGCGCGGTGGCCGATGCGCTCGCCGGCAAGGCGCAGCTGCTGAGCCTGGTGGACGAGCACGGCCGTAAGGTCCTGGTTCCGGCCGACCGGCTGGCGTACGTGGAGATCGGCGAGCCGACCACCCGCAAGGTGGGCTTCGGCGCGGTGTAAGACGCTTTGACCGCGGGTCTTCAGCCCGCGGAACTTCAGGAGGGCAGAGCCAAGACGGCGGCCGGGTGGTCATCGATCACCCGGCCGCCGTCTGTGCGTTCCCTGCCGGCTGAGTGTGGAGGATTACGCTCCAGAGGCCGGGGGTACGACCCCGCGTGGACCGGTTTGGACCTGCCTGTCGGCTGCCGTGCGGGAGGGACATCGTGATGATCTGGGAAGCGCTCGGCTCGGCCCTTATCGGCCTCGCGGTCGCCTATGCCGGGACCCGTCGGCTCCCCGAGCGGCTCCCGTCACCGCGGCTGGTGCTGGCCACCGGTGCGGTCGCCGGGCTGGCCGGCGGCCTGCTGACCCGCACCGCGCTGGGGGACGGGCATCCGCTCACCACGCTGGTCGGGGCGCTCGCCGTGGGCGTCGCGCTGCTGTCACTGCTGATCCGGCCCTCGGGGCCCAGGCGCCGATCACCCGCGGTCCGTCCGGCTGACGGATGAACCGGCTGGTGGCCGGGCCGGCCGACAGCCGAACGGACGACGGCTGAACGGACGACGACCGAACGGACGACGGCTGAACGGCTGAATACGGCCGACAGCAGCCGCCCCGGGCCCCTCGCGTACCAGCGGTAAGGCGGACTCAGGCCGCCAGACCGAGCGCCGCCATCCGCTTGGTGTGTGCCTCGGTGATCCGCGAGAACATCTTCCCGACCTCCGCGAGGTCGAAGCCGTCCGCCACTCCCCCGACGAGCATCGTCGACAGCGCGTCCCGCTCCGCCACGACCCGCTGCGCCTGGCTGAGCGCCTCGCCCATCAGCCGCCGCGCCCACAGCGCCAGCCGCCCGCCGACGCGCGGATCGGCCTCGATCGCGGCCCGGACCTTCTCCACCGCGAAGGAGGCATGGCCGGTGTCGTCGAGCACCTGGAGGACCAGGCTCCGGGTGTCGGAGTCCAGCCGGACCGCGACCTCGCGGTAGAAATCGCTGGCGATCGAGTCGCCGACGTACGCCTTGACCAGGCCTTCCAGCCAGTCGGAGGGGGCGGTCTGCCGGTGGAACTCGTCCAGAGCCGTCGCGAACGGCGCCATGGCCTCGGTCGGCGTCTCGTCGATCGCCGCCAGCCGGTCCCGCAGTCGCTCGAAGTGGTGGAACTCCGCGGAGGCCATCGCCGCCAGCTCCGCCTTGTCCTCCAGCGTCGGCGCCAGCTTGGCGTCCTCGGCGAGCCGCTCGAAGGCCGCCAGCTCGCCGTAAGCCAGTGCGCCGAGCAGATCCACCACGGCAGCCCGGTACTGCGGGTCGGCGGATGCCTGCGCCCAGTCCTGGGCGGCGAATCCGGTGTGCGCCCCGGCCATGGCGGGGGTGTCGTCAGACGTCTCCATGGAGCGCACAATAGCCCGTCCGTACGGGAGGGAAGGTCCTGGTCAGGTAGGCGCGGGAGACCGCTTCCGAAGATTGCCCCATCACAGATGCGCCATTCCGGGGTACAGTGCTATGGAGCCCGTCGAATATCGGCGGGTTGTCCCATGCTGTGTTTCGGGAGCAGCGCGCTCCCGTGAGGCCCAGCGGATGCCCGGTCGGTGGCCCGATCGGCTCCAACCCCGACCGCCCTCCGCGCGGAGCGTATGACCGTACGCACCGCCGAGTGAGGGGCCCGCTCGCGGCGCGAGTGGATGTGCGAGAGCCAGTGGTCCTGCGCCAATGCGGCCGCCCACGGCCGATCGATTCCCGGCGCGGTACGACCCTCCTCGCCACCTTGTGCCGCGTCTCACAGAAGAGGCAGACAACCCTGACTACGTTTCGAGAACTCGGGATCCTTTCCGAGACAGCCGAGGCCCTTGAGGCCGTCGGCATCACCACCCCGTTCCCCATCCAGGAGATGACGCTCCCCGTCGCGCTCGCCGGCAGCGACGTCATCGGCCAGGCCAAGACCGGCACCGGCAAGACGCTCGGCTTCGGGCTGCCGCTGCTGGAGCGCGTGGTCGTCCCGGCGGACGTCGAGGCGGGCCGGGCCCGGCCCGAAGAGCTCGCCGACACCCCGCAGGCGCTTGTCGTCGTCCCCACCCGCGAGCTGTGCACGCAGGTCACCAACGATCTGCTGACCGCCGGCAAGGTGCGCAACGTCCGGGTGCTGTCGATCTACGGCGGCCGGGCCTACGAGCCCCAGGTCGACGCCCTGAAGAAGGGCGTCGAGGTGGTCGTCGGCACCCCGGGCCGGCTCCTCGACCTGGCCGGCCAGCGCAAGCTGGACCTGTCCCGGGTGAAGACACTGGTCCTGGACGAGGCCGACGAGATGCTCGACCTGGGCTTCCTGCCCGACGTCGAGAAGATCATCCAGCTGCTGCCGGCCAAGCGCCAGACGATGCTGTTCTCCGCGACCATGCCGGGCCAGGTCATCTCCCTCGCCCGGCGCTACATGTCGCAGCCCACACACATCCGCGCGACCGCGCCGGACGACGAGGGCGCGACCGTCGCCAACATCACCCAGCACGTCTTCCGGGCGCACTCGCTCGACAAGCCGGAGATGGTCGCGCGCATCCTGCAGGCCGAGGGCCGCGGGCTTGCGATGATCTTCGCCCGTACGAAGCGAACCGCTGCCGACGTCGCCGACCAGCTCTCGCGGCGCGGCTTCGCGGCGGGAGCGGTGCACGGTGACCTCGGCCAGGGGGCGCGCGAGCAGGCGCTGCGCGCCTTCCGCAACGGCAAGGTCGATGTGCTCGTGTGCACCGATGTCGCTGCCCGCGGCATCGACGTCGACGGTGTGACGCACGTCATCAACTACCAGTCGCCCGAGGACGAGAAGACCTACCTGCACCGCATCGGCCGCACCGGCCGCGCGGGCCGGTCGGGTACGGCCGTCACGCTGGTCGACTGGGACGACATCCCGCGCTGGAAGCTGATCAACAAGGCGCTTGACCTGCCGTTCGACGAGCCGGAGGAGACGTACTCCACCTCCCCGCACCTGTACGAGCAGCTGAACATCCCCGACGGCACGACCGGCGTCCTGCCGCGTGCCGAGCGGACGCGCGCCGGGCTCGCCGCCGAGGAGATCGAGGACCTCGGCGAGACCGGTGGCCGCAGCCGCCGCGGCGGGGGCCGGCGCTCGGCGGCCGAGGAGGAGCGTCCGAAGCGCACGCGTGCGCCGCGCCAGCGGCGCCGTATGCGGGGCGGCGTGCCCGTGGACGGCTCGGGGGCAGAGGCCGCCGTCGACACGGCTGAGTGCGGCGCGCCCGCCCCGGAGGCGGAGTCCGCCGAGGGGGGCGCCGGGCCGCGACGCCCGCGCCGCCGTCGGCGTACGCGCGCCGGTGTCCCGGCGGCCGCGACCGCTGAGGCGCAGGCCTCGTCGGGCGCTGACGCCGCCGCCGACGCTCCGGCAGCCGGGGCGGCCGCGGAGGCTACGGAGCGCAAGCCGCGCCGTCGCCGCCGCACTCGCAGCTCGGCGCCGAAGCCCGAGGCCACCGAAGAAAGCTGACCTCCGCCCGGACAGGCCCGCCCACCCTCCCCGCGAAGGGGCAGGTGGGCGGGCCTGGCAGCAGGCCGTTTTCCGCCTCTGGGGTGCCGCGGGAAGCGCGGCCGATAGCCTCTGCGCATGAGCAGGCCGCCCATCCTCACGCTGCCGCCGTGCGCTCGCGCGTACCGGCTCCAGACCGTGCGCGGTGACTTCGCCGTCCACGAAGCCCTACCGCCCGCCGGGAACCCCCAACGGGGCACCGCGCTCCTGGTTCCCGGGTTCACCGGGAGCAAGGAGGACTTCATCGCGCTGCTGGAGCCCCTCGCACAGGCCGGTTTCCGTACGGTCGCGGTCGACGGACGCGGGCAGCACGAGACGGGCGGGCCCGCAGACGAGAGCGCCTACGCCCAGGCAGAGCTGGCCCAAGACGTGCTGGCGCAGGCCTCCGCACTCGTCGACAGCGAGGGCGTCCACCTCCTCGGTCACTCACTCGGCGGGCTGATCACCCGTGCCGCTGTGATCCACGACCCCGCCCCCTTTCAGTCGTTCACGATCATGAGCTCAGGCCCGGCCGCGATCAACGAGACCCAGCAGGCCCGTACGAAGCTTCTGATCGACGCTCTCGGCGTCATGGACATGGAGGGCGTCTGGCAGTCGATGCGCGAACTGGACCCGCCGGAAGCCGCGGAGCCCACGACGCCGCCCGCCGTCGCCGCGTTCCTGCACCGCCGGTGGATGACCACCGTGCCCGAGCAGCTGGTGGCGACCGGCCGGCAGCTGATCTCGGAGCCGGACCGGGTGGCGGAGCTGGCCACCGTGCGGCTGCCCAAGCACGTGCTGTCCGGGGAGGCGGACCACGCCTGGCCGGTGCCGCTGATGGACCTCATGGCCATACGGCTGGGTGCCCACCGCACCGTCATCCCGGGCGCGGAGCACTCCCCCGGCGCCGAGCAGCCGCTGGCGACGGCTCGCGCGCTGGTCGACTTCTGGCTGAGCGTCTGACGCCCAGGCCCGCCCTGCGGCGCGCCGAGGGGCTCAGTACTGGGCCTGAAGGTGCTCCCAGAAGCCGTCTCGCAGGGCCCGCCGCAGATCGGCGTGGCCGCGCAGGGAGTGCCGGAGCAGTCCCTCAGCGGCGGTCAGCAGCTCCTGGTCGACCGAGCCGGGCAGCATCGGGTGGCTGGCCAGCAGCTCGGCTAGGGTGTCGCGGCCGCGTTCGGCCAGCCACTGGGCGGCGACGCGCGCACCGACGAAGCGCACATCGTCGCGGGCCGGGGCCGGGGCCGGGCAGGGCGCGGCCGGCGACGCGCCCGCCAGCCCTGTCGCGCCGGTCACGCCGGTGGCCCCTGCCACGCCGGAGGACTCATACCCGACGGGCCGCCGCGTCACATACGGCTTGCAGAAGTCGAGGTCGAAGGTGCGCTGGCTGTCGACCTCCCACAGCAGCGGATCGGCCTGGTTGCGGCCGACGACCGCCTCGATGCCCCACAGGTGCACCCGCGCCCCGTAGCTCTGCGCCGCCTCGACCGCCGAGACCAGGTCCTCGTCCCCGCCGATGAGGACCGCGTCACTGATCGCGCGATGCCGGGAGAGGGTCTCCAGGTCCGTACGGATGAGGGAGTCGACGCCCTTCTGCTGGTTGTTGGCGTTGAGGTTGCCGAGCCGGACCTTGACGTCGGGCAGCTCGGCGATCCGCTGCTGCTCGCTGGTGTGGATGCGACGGCGCGCACCGTCGTACCAGTAGATGCGCAGCAGCCGGCTGTCGGCCCCGAAGATCATGCGAGACTTGTCGATGAAAGCCGCGATCAGCCCCTCGGCGTCGAGGTCGAAGGCCCGGCGGTCCTCCGTTCCGGCGACCAGCCGCCCGACCGCCGCGTACACATAGCCCGCGTCCGCGAAGACCGCGTGGATGGAAGGCGTGGTGGACACCTTGGCCAGCACGCGCTCGAGCAGCTCGTTCGTGCGCGCGACGGCGTCGGCGACCGTGGCGGGGTCCAGATGGCGGCCCGAGGGCTGTGCGTCGTTCATACCGGCTTCATTGTCCGGGTGGCCGCAGCGAGGGCACAACCGGCCGCATGCCCCGCCACCGCCTCGCCGCACTCTTTAGCGACTCGAAAAATTTCCTTAGCGTAGGGAATCTTTGTCGGGGTACCCATTGTTGTCACATACAGAACGCGCGCCCCACAAGCTGCGCATTCCACTCTTAACGGTCGAGCAACGGCCCTGACCCAGCGCGGGATCACTCTGGACCCGCGGCAGCAGTTCTCCATCAGGAGGATCAGACGAAGGGAGAAGCCATGCGCTTCGAGATCATGCGCCTCGACGACATCGACGGCACCGCCGTGGACACCACTGTCGTAGACGCCGCCTCCGTCAACCGGATCGTGCAGCAGGCCGCCGAACTCGGCCAGCGCATCTACATCCGCCCGGCCGGCACCGCGGCCCGGTAACGCCCGCCCCCCGTAGGCCCGACAGCGCCCCCGTCCAGGCCTCGCGGGGGCGCTGTCGCGTTCTCACGCGCCGTGGATGAACTGGGTCACGCCCCCCGCGATCTGCTGCACGGCGATGGCGGAGAGCAGCATGCCGGACAGCCGGGTGACCAGCACCACACCACCGTCCTTGATCACGCGGATGATCAGCAGCGAGTAGCGCATGGTCAGCCACAGCACCACATGCATCGCCGCGATGGCCACCCACACCGACACATGCCCGCCGAAGCCGTGCGCGTTCTGCACCGCGAGGATCACGGTCACGATGGCCCCGGGCCCTGCCAGCAGCGGCATGCCGAGCGGCACAAGGGCGACATTGACGTCCTTGGCCTGGGTCGGCTCGTCGCTCTTGCCGGTCAGCAGGCCCAGCGCGATGAGCAGGAGCAGCAGCCCGCCCGCCACCATCAGGGCCGGTACGGAGACATGCAGACAGTCGAGGATCTGCCGGCCGCAGATCCCGAAGACGGTGATCACGCCGAAGGCGACAAGCACCGCCTGCAGGGCCATCCGGCGCTGGACCCTGGCCGCCCGGCCCGAGGTGAGTGCGAGGAAGACCGGCGTGATGCCGGGCGGATCCATGATGACAAAAAGCGTGACAAAGACGGACCCGAAGACAGCGAAGTCGAACACGTGACTGGCCTTGCAGAAAGCGGGATCAAAACGGGGGCAGAGAGGGCGCAAGCAGTCAGCGGCCGCACGACGGATCATCGTGCCCGGGCCGCGACAGCGGGCGAACTCCGCGGGGCTTGAAGGACTCAGCCGCCCGTGCCGGGAACGGGGAAGGCGCCGGTCGCGCGGCGCACGATCTCCCCGTAGACCTCCGGGTCGGTCGTGTACTCCCCGAGCCGGCAGGTCTTGCGACTGCCGTGGTAGTCGCTGGAGCCGGTGGCCAGCAGACCCAGGTCGGCGGCCAGGCCGCGCAGCCGCGCCCGCGTGGCACGGTCGTGGTCCATGTGGTCGACCTCGATGCCGTCGAGTCCGGCTGCGGCCAGCTCGGCGATGACGCTCTCCGGCACGCACTGGCCGCGCTTGACCGCCAGCGGATGCGCGAAGACGGTGACCCCGCCGGCGGCCTTGACCAGGCGGATCGCCTCAAAGGGGTCCAGCTCGTGCTTCTCGACGTACGCGCGGCCTCCGGTGGCGAGCCAGTCCGGGGTGAATGCGTCGGAGACGCTGTCGACGACGCCCAGCTCCACGAGGGCGGTGGCCACATGCGGCCGTCCGACAGCCCCGTCCCCGGCGATCTCCGCCACCCGCTCCCAGGTGACCGGCACGCCCAGCTCCTGCAGCTTGGCGACCATGGCCTGGGCCCGCGGTACGCGGTCGTCGCGTACGAGCTCACGCTCGCGGGCCAGCTCGGGCTCCTCCGGGTCGAAGAGGTACGCCAGCATGTGCAGGCTCACCCCCTCCTGGCCGGGAGCCGGCGAGGTGGAGTCGCCGTCGGCGGAGCGGGGAGCCAGACGGCAGGAGAGTTCGGCGCCGGTGACGAGGGTCAGCTGCGGCGGCAGAGCGGCGATGGCCTCGGCGTGGCCGCCGACGGTGTCGTGGTCGGTCAGCGCGACGACATCGAGGCCGGCCGCGGCGGCATGCCGCACCAGTTCGGCCGGGGTGTCCGTACCGTCCGACGCAGTGGAGTGGGTGTGCAGATCGATGCGCACGGCACAAGCTCCAAGCTGCGATCGGCGGGCGGGGGACGCTTCAGTCTATCCGGACCGCCAGGGGGCTCCGGTCACGTCAGGATGCGGGGAGACAGCGCCCCGATCGGCAGCAGATCCATCTCGGCCCCCGCGTTGCGCAGATCGGTGAGCACCAGTTCGTCGTACAGCAACAGCCCGGACTGCTCGGGCCAGACGACGGCCCACAGCCACAACCCGCACGCCTCACCGGCGAAGACCGCGCGGTCCTCGGGCGTTCCCGTGACCAGCCACAGCGGCGTCGGACGGCCGGCGGCGAGGACCTTGACCGGGGGCGGCTGGTCGACACGCATCTGCGGGCCCGGATCCGGGCCCGGGATTCCGGCATAGCGGGCACCGAGCCCGACGCCCAGTTCCTCCGCGATGAGCAGCAACTCCCCCATGCCGCCCAGGGGTCCCGGCCCGGAGCACGCCACCGCGGTCGCCCGGCCGCCGCTACGGTCGTCACCCGCGTACGCGGCCCCCGTGAACAGCCAGCCCACCGGCAGCGGCCACGGCATCCACACCGGTACCTCGGCCCGGTTCACAACGACGCCGAGCGCTTCGACGCTCGGCGGGAGTACCGGCTGCAGTGGGTGCACGACACCATGCACGTCGCACTGCCAGGAGTCGGCGAAGAGACCGGGTGCCCGCACCCGGCCACCACACTTCGGGCAACTGGGTTCGCCCCTCATAGGCTCCAACGGTCCTCCCCGGCCGTCACCTCGTCAAGGACGATCACCCGTCCGGATGCCCTGTGCACAACCGGATGCCCTGTGCACAATTAGATGCATCTTGCATTAGTTAGATCCTCTAACTTACTATGTGCGTGAGGCAACCATCTCTCTGACGGCGAGCGGCAGAAAGGACGTGGCATGCACAACAGTGCACGCGGAGGGGACGGCAAGGACCCCTTCGGCGAAGGCAGCGGCGGCATCCTGCGCCAGCCCAAGGCCGTCTGGGCCACGGCCGGTGCGGCCGTCGTCGCCTTCATGGGCATCGGCCTGGTCGACCCGATCCTGCCGTCGATCGCGCGGGGCCTGGCGGCCACGCGCAGCCAGGTCTCGCTGCTGTTCACCTCGTACTTCCTGATCACTGCTTTCGCGATGCTCGTGACCGGCTTCGTCTCCAGCCGCATCGGCGGCCGCAAGACGCTGCTGGCCGGCCTCGCGCTCGTTGTCGTCTTCGCCGGGCTGTCCGGCACCTCGCACTCCGTCGGCGAGCTGGTCGGCTTCCGGGCCGGCTGGGGGCTGGGCAACGCGCTGTTCGTCTCCACCTCGCTGGCGGTCATCGTGGGCGCGGCTGCCGGCGGAAGCGCAGCGGCGATCCTGTTGTACGAGTCGGCGCTCGGCCTCGGCATGGCCTGCGGACCGCTGCTCGGCGCCCTGCTCGGCGACATGAAGTGGCGCTACCCCTTCTTCGGCACCGCCGCGCTGATGGCCATCGGGTTCATCGCCATCACGGCCTTCCTCAAGGAACAGCCGAAGCCCGCCCGCAGGACCTCGCTGCTGGATCCGGTCAAGGCCCTCGGCCACAGCGGGCTCGCCACCACCGCCGCCTCCGCCTTCTGCTACAACTACGCGTTCTTCACCGTGCTGGCCTTCACGCCCTTCGTGCTGAACATGTCCCCGTACCGGTCAGGCGCGGTCTTCTTCGCCTGGGGCGTGCTGCTGGCGGTCTTCTCGGTGCTCCTCGCGCCCCGGCTCCAGGAGCGCTTCGGCTCGCTGAAGGTGCTGGGCGGCTCGCTGGTGCTGCTCGCCGTGGATCTGCTGGTGCTGGGCTACGGCAACCACACCACCGCCATGGTGTGCACGATCCTCTCCGGCGCCCTTATCGGAGTGAACAACACCGTGTACACGGAGCTCGCGCTCGGCGTCTCGGACGCGCCGCGGCCAGTGGCCAGCGCGGGCTACAACTTCGTCCGGTGGTTCGCCGCCGCGGCCGCCCCGTATCTCGCTCCGAAGATCGAGGAGTGGACCGACGTCCGCATCCCCTTCGTGGTCGCGGCGATCGCGGCCGTCGTGGGCGCCCTCATCGTCTGGGCCCGGCGCGGGGCGCTCACCCTGGAGGCCGAGAAGCTGCCCCCCGAGCACGGCGAGAGCGCGGCGGCCACCGCCGCTGTCCGGAGCGCCTGACCGGCTCGGTCTCAGTCCCCGAGCGGGACGCCGGCGCGCAGCGGATCGCGCAGGTCCGTGCCGTGCGTCAGCCATCGCTCCTGCAGCGCACCCGCCCCATGGACCCGCTTCCAAGCCGCCTCGTTCGGCGTCATCGGCAGCAGCGGCAGGAACCGCACCGGGTCCATGGGCGGGTCCAGCTCCAGATCCGGTACGAGTCCGCCGGGCTCGGCCACCAGCACGGAGCTGAAGGACGCCCCGGGCCACAGCGGCTCCCCGAGGTCCAGCGACGCGCCCGGCGCCACCACGACCCCCTCGACCTGCGGTGACGCGGCCAGCACGGCAAGCGGCCGGAGCACCTTGTCGGTATCGGCGCGTCCCGCCCGTACGGACAGCACCAGCTCGGCTCTCGGGCCGCGTACGGGGTCGGCGACCACTGCCGTCGGGTCCGTCATCGGCTGCGCGGACATGCCAAGCGTGGCGTAGCGGACGACGTCGCTGCCTTGGGTCTCGTCCGGAAAACGCAGCACTTCAATGCGGTCCGCGCCGAGGAAGGTCACCCCGGCCCGCGCGTCCGGCTCACCGAGGGCCGTACGAAGCCGGGCTTCGACCAGCGCGAGAAGGTCTGACATGCCGTGAGCATAGAACGCGTATGCAACAGGCAAAGGAGGGACTTGACACAACAGGCAGCTGATAGTCTTGGCGGCTGGTCCGGGCAGCACGAAGCGGCACCGCTCATCAGCCCGGCTCGTCAGTCGCGCGGTGCATGTCGCGATCGGTAATTCCCCCACGGGGGACCGGCCGGAGGAGGTGGGACTGCGGTGGATCCGAGTCGACCGTGCAATACCAGCTGCTCTTCCGCGCCGCGCCCGTTTCTCGCAGTCTGAGGCCCGGAGCCTCCCAGCCTCAGCTGGGTGGTACCCCGCAACTCGGTGACGAAACTCACGAGTTTCCTGGCGCATCCCGGAAGAGCGACCTCGTTTCGCCCTGATCCGAAACGCCGTCACCGCGGTGCGGTGGCACAGCATGCCGCATGAATGTAAGTCCCTTGCATTCCCATGTGCGGCAGTTGTGTATCCCGCCGCCGACGGCCGGCCCGCTGAGGAGCCTGCCATGTCGATGATCCGTGACCTGCGAGCAGCCGTACGCCCCGCCCTGCGCGGGGGCCCCTCGGGGTATGGCACCGCCGTCGACTCGACGGCGGCCAGCTCCGTCGTGGACTGCGCCGTCTACCTTGACGGCCGCCGCGAGCGGGAGCACCTCTCCCCGAGCGAGGCCATGGCCAGGGTGCGCTCGACCGGTGGCTTCGCCTGGATCGGTCTGCATGAGCCCAGCGAGCAGGAATTCGCCGGTATCGCCCAGGAGTTCGGGCTGCACCCGCTCGCGGTCGAGGACGCGGTCCATGCGCACCAGCGGCCCAAGCTGGAGCGCTACGACGACACGCTCTTCACGGTGTTCAAGACCATCCACTACGTCGAGCACGCCGAACTCACCGCGACCAGCGAGGTGGTGGAGACCGGTGAGGTGATGTGCTTCACGGGCCGGGACTTCATCATCACCGTCCGGCACGGCGGCCAGGGCTCGCTGCGGGCGCTGCGGCACCGGCTGGAGGACGACCCGGAGCTGCTCGCCAAGGGCCCGTCGGCCGTGCTGCACGCGATCGCCGACCAGGTCGTCGACGGCTACATCGCCGTCGCCGATGCCGTCCAGGACGACATCGACGAGGTGGAGATCGAGGTCTTCAGCTCCGGATCGGGCGGCGGCAGCACACGGGGCGGCGACGCGGGGCGGATCTACCAGCTCAAGCGGGAGGTGCTGGAGTTCAAGCGGGCCGTCTCCCCCCTGCTGCGGCCGATGCAGCTGCTGTCGGAGCGCCCGATGCGGCTGGTCGACCCGGACATCCAGAAGTACTTCCGGGATGTCGCCGACCATCTGGCCCGGGTCAATGAGCAGGTCGTCTCCTTCGACGAACTGCTGAACTCGATCCTTCAGGCCAATCTCGCGCAGGCGACGGTCGCGCAGAACGAGGACATGCGCAAGATCACGGCATGGGCGGCGATCATCGCGGTGCCGACCATGATCTGCGGGGTGTACGGCATGAACTTCACATACATGCCAGAGCTGCACTGGAAGTACGGCTATCCGCTGGTGATGGCCGTGATCGTCGGGATCTGCGCCTCGATCCACCGCGGTTTCAAGCGCAACGGCTGGCTCTGAGGGGCCGGCCACGGCCCCTCGGCTCAGCCCGCCGGACTGAGCCCGTCTCGCTCAGCCCGCCCCCGCCGGTCACCCATGATGACGAGCGCCAGTCCCGCGAGGATCACCGCGAGCGCTGGGTAGGCGGCCGGCGGCGGGGTCTGGCCCAGCCACAGCGCCGCGATCAGGGCCGCTCCCGGCGTCTCCAGCAGGATCGCGGTGGAGGTGACCGCCGGGCCCAGGCCCCGTACCACCCGGTTGATCAGTGAGTGCCCGAGCAGCTGGGCGGAGACGGTCAGCAGCGCCAGCTTCAGCCAGGTCTCGCCGTCGTACCCGGCGAGCGCCGAGCCCGAGACCAGGCAGGTGAGCAACAGCAGCACGGCGGTGGTGGCATAGCAGAGGTACGTGTACGCGGTCGTGCTCACCGCGCGCCGCACTTCGGCGCCGATCAGCACATACCCGGCCGCGGCCATGCCGCCCGCCAGCGCGAGCGCGTCGCCCAGCAGCGCCCGCGGCGACAGCGACAGATCCACGCCGGTGAGCACGACGACGCCGAGGAACGCGACGGCCGTCCCCGCCCAGACCAGCGCCGGGGGCCGGTGCCCGCGCAGCCGCAGCAGCAGGGTCGTCCAGATCGGAGTGGTGGTGACGAGCGCGGTGGAGGAGGCCACGGATGTCATGTGCAGGCTGGGCAGCCAGAGCGCGAAGTGCAGCGCGAGCAGCGCGCCGGCCGCGACCGACAGCAGCACCGCACGGCGGCCCATGCCCAGCAGCTCGGCGCGGTGCCGTACGAGGGCGACGGGCGAGAGCGCGCCGACCGCCATCGCGTTGCGCCAGAAGGCGATGGCGAGCGCGGGGGCGGCGGTGGCGGCGATGAGGGGTGCGGAGAGGGAGATGCCGGAGATCGCGACAGCGAGGAGGAAGAAGTCCAGGCGCGGGTGTGCACCGAGGCCCCCCGCGTGGAGCGCGGTCGCGCCTGCGGAGGGCGCGTGAGCCGCGCGGGGCTGGGCCGGGGGCGTGGGCACGGGGCTCCTCATGAGGCGTTCGAGACGTACCCGCCCATCGTAAGGTCCGTGCACCGGCCATGTACCTGCCCATCCGCGGGGCAGCCGGGAGCCGGCCTCACTGGTGAAGGACCGGCGCTGAGCGGCCCTGCCGGCGAGGCATAAGCTGAGCGCATGACACAGACCCCCGCCCTGATGGACCGCGCCCTGATCGAGGAGGCCACGAAGAGGTCCGGCCTCATCTGGGTCCAGGGCAGCACCGGCCCGGCGCGCGCCCTGTGGCATGTGTGGCACGACGGTGCCGCCTGCATCGTCGGCGACGGGACGGGCGAGCAGCCGATTTCCGACCTCGGGCTGGCCGACGGGGGAACCGCCACCGTCACCGTACGGAGCAAGGACAAGGGCGGCCGGCTCGTCACCTGGCAGGCGCGCGTCGCCCAGCTCGCGCCGGGCAGCGAGGCCTGGCAGGCCGCCGTCGCCGAGCTCAAGGCGAAGCGGCTCAACGCGCCCGATGCCGAGCAGATCACCGAGCGCTGGGCGCGCGAGTGCCGCGTGCTGCGGCTGGAGCCGGTCGGTACCACCGGCGAGCTTCCGGACGGCTCGCTGGCCACAGCTCCGCTGCCGAGCCCGGCCGTTACCCGCCGTCCGATCCCGGCGGCGCTGCCGAAGCTGCTGGGCCGCGGCCGCAAGCGGGCGTAGCCCCCAGGGCCGTCAGCCCGCTGTCGTGATCTGTCGGCCGTAGTCGACGATCTGGTCGCTGTCCGGGGTCTTCAGCGCGAAGTCCTTGTTCCAGTCCGCGAGTTGGACGACGCCGGCGTCCCCGGCTCGCTGCATTCGCAGCGGATACGGCGTGCCCTCCAGCGAGACGTCCAGGGTCCCGCCGGCGCCCCCGCCGGCGGTGAGCTGGATCGTACGGGTGCCGCCGACCGTGCCGCGCGCCCCCTTGGCCAGCTTGCCGTGCAGCCCGAGCAGCCAGTCGAGCAGCACGTCTTTGTACGTGAAGCCGCTGAACTGCTTGTACGCGCGGTCGCCGCTCGGCACCCGGACGTACTTGCCCTCCAGCTTGCCGGCCGCTGCCGCACCCGCTTCGGAGCTGCTCCCCTCCTGACGCTTCCAGAAGTCGGCCTGGGCCTTCACATACAGGTCGTTCTTGACGCGCAGCAGCTCGAAAGTGGCGTCCTTGCTGGTGACTCGGCCGGTCCCGCCGTCCTTCTTCAGCCGCAGGTCGAGTTTGTACGTACGCCCCTTGCTGACGAGGCTGCCCGACAGCCGTACCGCGCCGGCCCCGTCGACGGCCCTGCGCACCTTGCTCTCGATCTTCTGGGGGGAGAACTTTCCTATGCCGTTGGTCCCGGCGTCGGGGTCGTCCTGGCCCGCGCATCCCACCAGTGCCGCGGCCAGACCCGCGCACACCACTCCGACGAGCGCCGCGTTCCGTGCGCGGTGGAATGCACTCACGTCTGCTCTGCCTCCTGGATGCCGTTGACCTGGACAGCAGTACGGCAGCGTACCTGTGCCGTCCAGGGCGGTTGGACGGCAGGCGTAACCGGACCGCGCGGACGGACGCCGCACGGATGCCGCCACCGCAGCGCCCCCGGCCCCGGCACGTTAGCCTGAATCCGTTATCACCCTGTTTGCCCTGCTCGAAGGAGGCGCGCGACATGCCGTCAGGCGCTTCCCGGGTGTTCGTCTCGCACCTCGCCGGCGTCCCGGTGTTCGACCCCAACGGTGACCAGGTGGGCCGTGTCCGCGATCTGGTGGCGATGCTGCGCGTGGGCCGCCAGCCGCCGCGGGTGCTCGGGCTGGTCGTCGAAGTGGTCAGCCGCCGCCGGATCTTCGTCCCCATGACGCGGGTGACCGGTGTCCAGTCCGGACAGGTCATCACCACCGGTGTGGTCAACATGCGCCGCTTTGAGCAGCGCCCCGCCGAGACGCTGGTGCTCGGCGAGCTGCTGGACCGGCGTGTGCGCCTGGTGGAGACCGGCGAGGAGGTCACGGTCCTCGATGTGTCGATGGCGCAGCTGCCCGGCCGGCGCGACTGGGAGATCGACAAGGTGTTCGTACGGCGCGGCAAGGGCGGTCGGCTGCGCCGGCGCGGCGAGACCCTGACCGTGGACTGGTCCGCGGTCACCGGCTTCTCGGTCGAGGAACAGGGACAGGGCGCGGCCAACCTTCTGGCCACCTTCGAGCAGCTGCGCCCCGCCGATCTGGCGAACGTCCTGCACAACCTCTCCGCCAAGCGCCGCCTCGAGGTCGCCTCGGCGCTCGACGACGACCGGCTCGCCGACGTCCTGGAGGAGCTGCCCGAGGACGACCAGGTGGAGATCCTCGGCAAGCTGAAGGACGAGCGGGCCGCCGACGTCCTGGAGGCCATGGACCCGGACGACGCCGCCGACCTGCTCTCCGAGCTGCCGGAGGACGACAAGGAGCGGCTGTTGACCCTGATGCAGCCGCAGGAGGCCGCCCCGGTGCGACGGCTGCTGACGTATGAGGAGCGGACCGCCGGCGGCATCATGACCACCGAGCCGATCGTCCTCCGGCCGGACGCCACGGTCGCCGACGCCCTCGCGCGCGTGCGCGACCCGGACCTCTCCCCCGCGCTTGCCGCCCAGGTGTACGTGTGCCGGCCGCCGGACGAGACGCCCACGGGCCAGTTCCTGGGGACGGTGCACTTCCAGCGGCTGCTGCGTGATCCGCCGTTCGCCCTCGTCGGAGCCATCGTGGACACCGACCTGCAGCCCCTGCCGCCGGACGCCCCGCTGCACACGCTGACCAGCTACCTGGCCACCTACAACATGGTCGCAGCGCCGGTTGTCGACGCGGGCGGGCATCTGCTGGGGGCAGTGACGGTGGACGACGTGCTGGACCATCTGCTGCCCGGGGACTGGCGGGAATCCGCCGCCCACGACGTCTCCGGCCTGAGCGTCCCCTGGGAGGCCGCCCGTGCCCGCTGAGCGCAGAGGCCCGGACCGCGCGGATCAGCGTGCGGAACGCCTCGAACGCAGGGACCGCAGGGACAGGGACCGCGCGGAGCAGCGCATCGAGCGCATCGACCGGATGGAACGGGTGGAGCGCACCCGTCGGCTGGACCTTCCCCAGGTGCGCCGGCGCAGCTTCTTCCCGGAGTACGACCCCGAGGCCTTCGGCCGCCTCTCCGAGCACATCGCCCGCTTCATCGGCACGGGCCGCTTCATCGTCTGGATGACCGTCGTCATCACCGCGTGGGTGCTGTGGAACACCGCGGGGCCGAACAACCTCCGCTTCGACGAGTTCCCGTTCATCTTCCTGACCCTGGTGCTGTCGGTGCAGGCCTCCTACGCCGCGCCGCTGATCCTGCTCGCCCAGAACCGCCAGGCCGACCGCGACCGCGTCAGCGTCGAACAGGACCGCCAGCGGAACGAGCGCAGCATCGCCGACACCGAGTACCTCACCCGTGAGATCGCCGCCCTGCGGATGGGCCTGGGTGAGGTGGCCACCCGGGACTGGATCCGCTCCGAGCTGGTGGATCTGGTCAAGGCGCTGGACGAACGACGCAGCCGGGTCCCTGCCGAAGGTGACGAACGCGACCGCTGAGACACTTCCCGCGGTGTCGGTTGGGCGCCGTACCATCGGTGCATGGCTACTGACACGTCCGCCGTCGACAACGCCGGCCCCGCCGAGGAGGCGGTGCGCGCCGCGCTCGCGACGGTCAACGACCCGGAGATCCACCGTCCCATCACCGACCTGGGGATGGTCAAATCCGTGGAGATCGCGGCAGACGGCGCTGTGGCGGTCGCTGTCTATCTGACGGTGTCCGGTTGCCCGCTGCGGGAGACCATCACCCGGACGGTGACCGAGGCGGTCGCCAAGGTCCCCGGCGTGACGCGGGTCAGCGTCGAGCTGGATGTGATGAGCGACGAGCAGCGGCGCGAGCTGGCGGCTTCGCTGCGCGGCGGGCAGGCCGAGCGCGAGGTACCGTTCGCCAAGCCCGGCTCGCTGACCCGGGTGTACGCGGTGGCGTCCGGCAAGGGCGGCGTCGGCAAGTCCTCGGTGACGGTCAACCTGGCCGCCGCCATGGCAGCGGACGGGCTGAAGGTCGGCGTCGTGGACGCGGACATCTACGGCCACTCCGTGCCGCGCATGCTGGGCGTGGACGGCCGGCCCACCCAGGTCGAGAACATGATCATGCCGCCGTCGGCGAACGGCGTGAGCGTGATCTCCATCGGCATGTTCACCCCGGGCAACACGCCGGTGGTCTGGCGCGGTCCGATGCTGCACCGAGCGCTGCAGCAGTTCCTCGCCGACGTCTGGTGGGGCGATCTGGACGTGCTGCTGCTGGACCTGCCGCCGGGCACCGGAGACATCGCGATCTCCGTGGCGCAGCTGGTGCCGAACGCCGAGATCCTGGTGGTGACCACGCCACAGCAGGCCGCCGCCGAGGTGGCGGAGCGGGCCGGCTCGATCGCCGTCCAGACCCACCAGAAGATCGTCGGCGTCGTCGAGAACATGTCCGGGATGCCCTGCCCGCACTGCGACGGGATGGTGGACGTGTTCGGCACGGGCGGCGGCCAGCGGGTCGCCGAGGGCCTGAGCAGGACGACGGGCACGAATGTCCCGGTACTGGGCGCCATCCCGATCGACGTCCGGCTGCGGGAAGGCAGCGACGAAGGCAAGCCGGTCGTCGTCACCGATCCCGACTCCCCGGCCGGCAGCGCACTGCGGGCGATCGCGGACAAGCTCGGCGGGCGGCCGCGCGGCCTGTCCGGCATGTCGCTGGGGCTCACCCCGCGCAACAAGTTCTAAGCCCTGAGCGGGCGTTCTGCGGCACAGCTCACAAGTCGGGCCCGGGTCCAAGTGGACCTGGGCCCGGCTCACAGTCCGCGGTACCCCGGGTCAGCTCTCGTCGATGCTCTCGTCGACGTACTCGGCGAAGTCCTTGATCACTGAGAAGCCCAGGCCGTAGGCGCTGATCCCGCGCCCGTACGCCCCCAGGTGCACCCCATGGTGGCCCGAGCCGGCGAGCACCCAGCCGTACTCGGACTCGCGGTAGTGGAACGGCGTGGGCACGCCGTCCACCGGCAGCGTCAGCATCGTCCAGTCCGGTCCGGACAGATCGTCAGCCAGATCCCACGCGATCGCCGTCTGCTGCTCCAGCCAGTCGTCGCGCAGCGTCAACTCCATCTGTGTGGGCCAGGTGCAGGAGAGCAGGCCCGAGCCGGCCAGCCAGGCCGCCGACGACACCGAGGTGGCCTCCAGGACGCCCGTACCGTCCGCGCTGCGCCGTACCGGGCGGCTGGCGACGGTGACGACGACCGCGAAGCGCTGCTGATGCTGCCCGGACTCCATCCGTAGCGAGGGCTCCTCGCCGTGTCCGGTCGCGCCGTGCTCCACGATGCCGTCGGCGGCGCAACCCACCTGCATCAGCCAGCGCGGCCCGGTGAAGGCCTCATCCAGCCCGTACCAGGGGAAGTTCGCCCGTCTATAGTCGTCGACCGCCTGGCCGGAGGCCGAGTCCTCCGCTGCTGTTCCGGCCTCCACGTCATCAGACGTCCTGAGCGCACTGGGCGTTTCCTGCGCCCCTACCCGACTCGTCGTCTCCATGTGCGTGGTGCCTCCTCGTTGCCCCGTCGTCTTGGAGGACCCGCCCCCGGACGACCTCACCCTGGACACTTGGAGGATAGCCACACTGGTCGGTCCAGTCGGACATACTGAGGATCATGTGGCGTCGGCGTCGAAGGGCGGATGCTCGCCCGGGCCGGTCTGATCATGCTTACGGAGCAGATCGGAGCCGCCGGAACCGGCCTCGGTGGACTTGCTCAGAGTGACGCTCGAGGAGGTGCCGCCGGACGCGTCGTCGCGGTGGTGCACCGCGTCGGCGACCTCGGACATCTCCTTGCGGAGATCGAAGCCGTTGCGGATCTCCTGCAGCCCCAGCTCGTCGTTGTTCATGAGCTGCTTGCGCACGAACGTCCTGGGGTTGAGGTCCTCGAACTCGAAGTCCTTGAATTCCGGGCCGAGCTCGGAGCGGATGTCGGCCTTGGCGCTGTCGGAGAATTCGCGGATCTTGCGGATGAACCGCGAGACATCCTGCACGACCTTCGGCAGCTTGTCGGGGCCGAAGACGAGTACCGCAAGGATCACGAGCGCGACCAGCTCGAGTGCGCCTATGTCATTGAACACCTTGCAGCTCCTTGAGATGTCCACGCCCCGCAGGTCGGATGGCGTCTTCCCGCCGAAGGAGGGGACGGGTCGGGGCCCGGTCCACGGTACCTGCCGGCGCGGCGTGGACGGTACCGCGAGGGGATCCGGGCGGGGCCAGGGACGCCCCGCCACAGGATTTCATCGGCCCGTACAGCGGCCGTAAGCCTGCCCGGGGGCCTGATGCGGGGCCAGGGGTCGTCGGTCGCCGCTCATCGGTCGCCGCCGCTCGCGGAGCCGAGAGTCAGCTGCACGGTGTGCCGCTTGCCGGCGCGCTTGAGGGTCAGCGTCAGCTTGTCTCCGGGGCGGTGGCTGCGGATCTTGACGATCAGCTCCTCGCCGCTGTGTACCGGCGTCCCGTCCACCGCGGTGATCACGTCGCCCGGCCGGATGCCCGCCTTGTCGGCGGGGCCGCCGGGGGTCACCGGCGTGTTGCCGTTCCCCTTGGTGCTGACGCGGGCGCCGTCACCGGTGTAGCCCATGTTCAGGGTCACGCCGATCACCGGGTGCGTCGCCTTGCCCTTGCTGATCAGCTCCTCGGCCACCCGCTTGCCCTGGTTGATCGGGATGGCGAAGCCGAGACCGATGCTGCCGCCCTGGCCGCCGCCGAAGCCCGAGCCGTTGTCCGCCGCCCGAATGGCGCTGTTGACCCCGATGACGCGCGCGTTGGAGTCCACCAGGGGACCGCCGGAGTTCCCGGGGTTGATGGGCGCGTCGGTCTGCAGGGCGTCGACATAGCTGACGTCGCTGCCGCCGCCGGTCTCCCCGCCCGCGGTGATGGGCCGCTGCTTGGCGCTGATGATCCCGGAGGTGACGGTCCCGGCCAGGTCGAACGGGGCACCGATCGCGACGACCGGATCACCGACCTGGACCGAGTCGGAGTTGCCCAGGGCGAGCGGCTTGAGCCCGGAGACGCCGGAGACCTTGACGACAGCCAGGTCGTATCCGGCGTCGCGGCCGACGACCCGGGCCTTGGCCACATCTCCGCCGTTGAACGTCACCGATATCTCGCCGCTGGACCCGGCGGCCGGCTGCACGACGTGGTTGTTGGTGAGGATGTGGCCCGTCCTGTCCAGCACGAAGCCGGTGCCGGTGCCCTGCTCGCTGCCACCGCGGACATGGATGGTGACCACGCCGGGCAGCGCCTTGGCGGCGATTCCGGCGACGCTGCCGGGGGCGCGGTTCTGGGACTGCAGGGGGGCCTGCGGCAGCTCGACCGGCGAGACCCCGCCGCTGCGCTCCAGGGACGCCCCGATGCCGCCTCCGATGCCGCCGGAGACCAGGGCGAGGACCAGTGCCCCCGCGAGCAGATTGCCGCGGGACACTCGTCGGCCGCCGCCCGTATCCGGCGCTGTACGGGGCGGGGACCACGGGTCGTACTGCTGCCAGTGCCCGGTCGGGGCCGGGGGCTGGGTGGGGGCCGGCGGGACGTACGTACCGTGCGGGGGTGTCGGCCCGGGCCGCTGCACGGGCGGCGCGGGAGCCCACGGGCCGGGCCGGCCGTACGGGGGCGTCGCGTACGGATCCGGCTTGTGCAGCGGCTGCCCTGCCTCGGAAGATGCGTCGCCGGGGCCTTCGGGCAGCTCACCCTGCGGGCTTTGACCGGACTCGGGCAAGCCCGCCTCCGGCTCCGCACCGGTGTCTACGGGCCCCTGCGGATCCGGCTCCGGAGCTGCGCCCTCGCGTGCCTCCGGCTGCGATGCGGCGTCCGCGCTCACCGGCGAGTCCGGTGCCGGTACCGGGCCGTCGGCCGATCCCGCGGCAGAGGGCGCTGCCGCGGGATCCACGCCCGGGGAGTCGGGTTCGGCGGCCGGCGTGTCCCAAGGCTCGCCCGCAGCCGGCGGAAGGCCGGAGAGCGGCGTCGGCGCGTGAGTGGTGTGCGCCTCGCTGGTCGTCGCCTCCGGGGTCTCGTCCGCGGCCGCGTCAGGCTCCGGCCGGGCGGTGTGCGCACTGTCCGTCGGCCGGCCGTCGAGGCCACGCCGCGGACGGCTCCACCACCTCGGCGGCTTCGGCCCGGCGTCCTTCCCCTCGTCCATGCTCTCCCCAGAGTTCGCCCGTGCACGGCGCGGGCTGGGCCACCTCGCGGCCGCGACCCGCCCGCGCGGGAGATCACGGTCCACAGGCGATTCAACCAGGTCCGTGCTGACCCTCGCAGTGCGCCATCAGTGCGCGGAGGCCGTCCTGGAGGCAGCAGGGGTGGTGGCGTCGGCGATCGGGGATGCCCGGTCGGCCCGGTAGGACTGGCCCGTCGGCTCCGTCGATGCGGATGTCTTCGCCCCGCCCGCCGGCGTTGGGCCGAATGGGGCACCCTGCCCCAGCAAACCTGCCTGGCCCATGAGCGGCGCGAGTGCCGTCGCCGTCGGCAGCATCGGCGCGGTGTAGGGGGCCAGCGGGGACGTCGGGGCACTGGTCGCCGCCGGAGACAGCGGTATCGCACCCGTCGTGGGCGCGCTGAGCAGGAAGGGACGCACATCGTCGCTGACGGCCAGCACTCCGGAACCGCCGCTCACGATCCCCGCGCGGTCCGCCGAGGCCGTGGCCAGCGGTATGGCCGCGGCGCCCGCACCGTCCGCGCGCCCGCCGGGAGACTCGATCGCGGCCTCCAGCGGAAGCGCGCCGCCGAGCGCGAGAGCCGCCAGCGATACCGCACCGGCGGCCGCGAAAGCGAAGCGGCGGCCGCGCGACGACGACCGTTCGACGTCGTGGATCCTGAAGCCACCGGCCCGGCCACCGGCCAGAACGCCCGCGGAGTGGCCTCGGCTCGGGACGTACGCGAAACCGGTCATGCGGCCACCCGAGCCGGCCCATGCGCCGAACGGGCCGTCCCTGCCGTCCCCGCTCTCAGCGCCGCCCTGTGCGTCCCCGCCGGTACCGTCGCCCGAAGCGGGCAGGCCCTGCAGCCGGGCCAGCAGCCCTTCCGAGGGCGGCGGCGGGGCCACCGTGGCGAAGACGCTCTTGAGCTGCCGCTGCGCATCGGCCTCGGCTTTGCACTTGCTGCAGGTCACCAGGTGTGCCAGGACGCGCTCGCGCGTGTCGTGCGCCAGCTCTCCGTCGACCAGCGCGGCGAGGTGGTCCCCCAGGTGCTGCTCGGCGGGACTGGGGCCGCCAGATCCGGTCACGCCGTTCCGCCCTCTCCTGCGAAGTCCGGGACGACGGCGGCGAAGGTGCGCTGCTGCTCCGCGCGGGCCTCGGGCGACCGGTGCTTGAGCGCCTTGCGCAGATGCGAGCGACCGCGGTGGATACGGCTGCGCACCGTGCCGAGCTTCACGCCGAGCGTCGCGGCGATCTCCTCGTACGACAGTCCCTCGATGTCACAGAGCACGACCGCCGCGCGGAACTCGGGCGCGAGGGTGTCCAGGGCCTGCTGCACATCGGCGTCGAAGTGGCTGTCGTGGAAGTGCTGCTGGGGCGAGGGCTCCCGGCTGGGCAGCCGCTCGGCCGCGTCCTCGCCGAGCGCGTCGAACCGGATGCGCTGCCGGCGGCGGACCATGTCGAGAAAGAGGTTGGTGGTGATCCGGTGCAGCCAGCCCTCGAAGGTCCCGGGCGTGTACGTGGACAGCGAGCGGAACACTCGGACGAAGACCTCCTGCGTGAGGTCCTCGGCGTCGTGCTGATTCCCCGTCAGACGGTAGGCGAGACGGTAGACGCGGACGCTGTGCGTGCTGACGATCTCCTCCCAGGTGGGAGGGGCCCATGCCGGCGATTCCGACGCATCACCGAAAGACGCAGTCGACGCAGGAGCGGCAAAGGTCGCGGTGGTGGGGGCGGAGTCGGTGGCGGGGGAACGGTCAGCAGTGTCGGTCACGGATTTCGGCTCGCCGGCCGACCTGCGAAAGCGCCTCAGCACTCCCCGGTCACCGGCCGCAGCCGCACCTCCCCTGTCGGCTCTGGTGGTGTCCAGTAGAGCCCCTACCATAGCCACCTCGCCCGTTAGCTCCAGATAAGGATCTTTGACCCTCTTTTTGGCCACCCCTGCGCTCCCCGATCTCTGTTCCCCACCCCCCATTTAACGCCCGGTCCCATCTGCGGGTTCCCGGGCCAGCGGATACAGTCACGGTTGCGTCAACTACGGGGACAGGAGAGGGCCATTACCGGCAACCGGCAGACGAGCTGGGCATTCGCGGACGCGTTCGCCGATGCCTTCGTCGCCGAGGACGAGGCGCTGCACTGGGCCCGCGAGCGCGCCCGGGAGGCAGGCCTGCGCGCGGTGTCGGCCGCCACCGGTGCCGCACTGCGCCTGCTCGCCGCCGCCGTGGACGCCAAGGCCGTGGCCGAGATCGGTACCGGCACCGGTGTGTCCGGAATTCATCTGTTGCACGGGATGCGCCCCGACGGGGTGCTCACGACCGTGGATCTCGAGCCGGAGCGGCAGCAGTTCGCACGCCAGGCCTTCCGCGCGGCCGGCTTCGCCTCGAACCGCGCCCGCTTCATCCCAGGCCACGCGCTGGACGTCCTGCCCCGGCTCGCGGACGGCGGTTACGACCTGGTTTTCTGCGACGGCGACCGGATGGAGTGCCTGGACTATCTCGGCGAATCGTTGCGCCTGCTGCGCCCGGGCGGTCTCGTCGCCTTCGAAGGGGTCTTCGCGGACGGCCGCACCGTCGACGCCTCACTCCAGCCGGCGGAGGTGCAGCGGCTGCGTGAGCTGCTGCGGACCGTACGGGAGAGCACGGCGGTGGTGCCTTCCCTGCTGCCGGTGGGGGACGGGCTGCTCTGCGCCGTCAAGCGGGGCTGATCCTGCGCCGCGGGCGCGGTCCCGGTCGTGCGCCGCGGATACGGGCCCCGGTCCTGCGCCCGCGGGCACGGCCCCGGTCCTGCGCCCGCGGATACGGGCGCCAACGTGCCACTGCCCCGGCAGCCCCCGCGCGCCGAAGTACGCGGGGCCTGCCGGGGCAGTGCACGTGATGCTCCGGTCGAGCGCCTCAGCCGACGACCTTCTTCAGGGCGTCGCCGAGCGCATCGGCCTCGTCCGGGGTCAGCTCGACGACGAGCCGACCGCCGCCTTCGAGCGGAACGCGCATGACGATGCCCCGCCCCTCCTTGGTCACCTCGAGCGGGCCGTCGCCCGTCCGCGGCTTCATGGCCGCCATGCTCGTTCCCCTTCCTGAAACCAGCTCATCGTCAGCCGACGACCACATACAGGCACCGTGTCACCGGCATCGAACACATTGCTTCCAGGCCATTATCCCGCATCGCAGGACCCGATGACCAACATCGGTAGGCATCGCTTGTACAACGCGCAAGCCCAAAGCCACCCAATTCGGGGATCGGGCTGTGATACTGCGCAGCCGTCGTCCTCGCGGAGGACAGCAGATCATTTGACGCAGCTCACATGTCGGGCGTCGATGATCTCCGCCATGCTGTCCCCTGGCTGTCGGACGACAGCCCGAGCCGCTACCGAGGGGACCCCGCCATGGCCGACACCGTGCTCTACGAGGTGACCGACGGACTCGCGACGATCACGCTCAACCGTCCCGACGCGATGAACTCGCTGAACACCGACACCAAGGCCGCCCTGCGGGACGCCCTGCGGCAGGCCGCGGACGACCCGGCCGTACGGGCCGTGCTGCTCACCGGCAGCGGCCGGGCCTTCTGCGTGGGCCAGGACCTCAAGGAGCACGTCAGCTTGCTGGCCTCTGACATCGAGGCCGGCACCAGGCACACCATGAAGACCGTTCGGGAGCACTACAACCCGATCGTCGAGGCGATCGCCGGCATGCCGAAGCCGGTGGTCGCGGGCGTCAACGGGGTGGCGGCGGGTGCCGGGGCAGGCTTCGCCTTCGCCGCCGACTACCGCGTCGTCGCCGACACGGCCTCCTTCAACACCTCTTTCGCCGGAGTCGCGCTGACCGCCGACTCGGGCGTCTCGTGGACCCTTCCCCGGCTGATCGGCCACGGCCGCGCCGCTGACCTGCTGCTCTTCCCCCGCAATGTGACCGCGCAGGAGGCGCTGGAGCTCGGCATCGCGAACAAGGTGGTCCCGGCCGCGGACCTCGCCGCCGAGGCGGAGTCGGTGGCACGGCGGCTCGCCGAGGGCCCGACCAGCGCCTATGCCGCGATCAAGGAGTCGCTGGCCTTCGGCGCCGCGCACGGGCTGGCCGAGACCCTGGCGAAGGAGGACGAACTGCAGACGCGGGCCGGCTCCTCCGAGGATCACCGGATCGCGGTGGAGGCCTTCGTCCGCAAGGAGAAGCCCAACTTCCTGGGCCGCTGACGATACGCGGCCGCCAGGCCGCATCTGGGGCCCTGACCGACCTCCCCCAAGCCACCACTCGGGGAGGTGCCCCCAACCTCCGCCCCAGTCAGCTCGCTTGCGGCGAGCCTCTCCCCTGACCCGCCCTCCCCCTGGAGGCACTCCCCCAGGCTGGGGCCACCCCCACCCGGGCCGCCAGGCCCAGGGGACTACCGCTGGGAGGTACGCCCACCCCGAAACCGGGGCTCCGCCCCACACCCCGGTCCTCAAGCCCCGGACGGGCTGAATCTCAGCCCGTCCGGGGCACTCCCCAGCGGTGGGTGGGGGAGCTTGAGGACAACGCCCGTAGGGCGTTCGGGGCCTGGGGACCTGCCCCCTTTCGGGAAGCGGGGCAAGCCCCCGGCGGCCTACGCGTACGTGTCGCGGACGAAGCAGTCCGCGAGGTGGTCGTTGACCAGGCCGCAGGCCTGCATCAGCGCGTAGGCCGTGGTGGGGCCGACGAAGCGGAAGCCCCGCTTCTTGAGGTCCTTCGCCAGCGCCGTCGACTCGGGCGTGACCGCCGGCACGTCCGCGATGGTCCGAGGCGCGGGCCGGCTGCCGGAGACGGGCGCGTACGACCAGATCAGCGCGTCCAGCTCGCCCTCGCCCAGCTCGGCCGCCACCCGCGCGTTGGTGATCGCGGCCTCGATCTTGGCCCGGTTGCGGATGATCCCGGTGTCCGCCAGCAGCCGCTCCACGTCGGCCTCCGTGAACGCGGCGACGGCCGCGATCGAGAAGTCCTTGAAGGCGGCGCGGAAGCCCTCCCGCCGCCGCAGGATCGTGAGCCACGACAGGCCGGACTGGAACGCCTCCAGGCACAGCCGCTCGTACAGCGCCTCATCGCCGTGCACCGGGCGGCCCCACTCGGTGTCGTGGTAGGCGGTGTACTCCTCGGCGGACAGGCCCCAGGCGCAGCGCAGCAGCCCGTCCGGGCCGGGTACGGCGCCGCTCATCGCGCCTCACCGCCGAAGCCGCCCGCTCGGCCGTCCAGGCGGGGAGCGGCGTTCCACCGAGGACCCGTGTCCGCTTCCCGGCCCTGGTACGGGTCACCGTTCCCGTGCACCGCGCCGCCGTCCGTGGCGGGGGCAGCGGCGCCGGCAGCCCCCGGGCGGCCGGCGCCCCGCCCGCTCTCGGCCACGGGCGACGACCCCAGCGCCGCGGCCTGGGCGCCGGCGAGCGCCGCCTCGAGTTCGGCGATCCGGGCGTCGCGCTCGGCGAGCTCCGCGCCGAGCCGGCCGAGCACGTCGTCGACGTCCGTCATGCGGTAGCCGCGCGCCGTCATCGGCAGGCGCAGCGCCTCAAGGTCGGCGCGGCCGACCGGCCGGTCGGCAGGCAGCGCGGCGTCGAGCCGGTCCGGCTGCGCCTCGGGCAGCACGACTCCGTCGTCGCCTCCGACCACCACCAGCGTGACCGCGGCGACGACCACGACCAGCGCCACGAGCAGGAACCAGAACACGACCATCTCCCCAAGGTCTGTACGCGACGGGTGCGCGATGCGTCTGCCCCGATCGTGCCACGCCCTGCCGTCTGCCGGTCCGCGCGGCCGCTAGGGTCGTGACAAAGGGGCCCCGCCGCGGACGGTCCGGGCGGCCCGAGGAGGATACGGACAACGTGGTGCTGCGGCTGGGACGGCGCGAGTTCGGCGAGCACGAGCCGGTGATCATGGCGATCGTGAACCGGACACCGGACTCGTTCTACGACCAGGGCTCGACCTTCAGGGACGAGCCCGCGCTCACCCGCGTCGAACAGGCGGTGGCAGAGGGTGCCGCCATCATCGACATCGGCGGGGTGAAAGCCGGCCCCGGCGAGGAGGTGACCGTCGAGGAGGAGGCGCGGCGCACGGTCGGGTTCGTCGCCGAGGTCCGCCGACGGCATCCGGACGTGGTGATCAGCGTCGACACCTGGCGGCACGAGGTCGGCGAGGCCGTCTGCGCGGCGGGCGCGGATCTGCTGAACGACGCCTGGGGCGGGGTCGACCCCAAGCTGGCCGAGGTCGCGGCCCGCTACGGGGCAGGCTTGGTGTGCACGCACGCGGGCGGGGCCAAGCCGCGTACGCGCCCGCACCGGGTCGCGTACGACGACGTGATGGCGGACATCCTGCGCGTGACGGCCGGGCTGGCGGAGCGCGCCGTCGAGCTGGGCGTACGGCGCGACGGAATCCTCATCGACCCGGGGCACGACTTCGGCAAGAACACCCGGCACTCGCTGGAGGCCACCCGGCGGCTGGGCGAGATGACCGCCACCGGCTGGCCGGTGCTGGTCTCCCTCTCCAACAAGGACTTCGTCGGCGAGACCCTCGACAAGCCGGTCAAGGAGCGGCTGCTGGGCACGCTCGCCACGACCGCGGTCTCGGCCTGGCTCGGCGCGCAGGTCTACCGCGTGCACGAGGTGGCCGAGACCCGGCAGGTGCTGGACATGGTGGCGTCGATCGCGGGTCACCGGCCCCCGGCGGCCGCGCGCCGGGGACTGGCGTAGCGCCGCACCGAGCCCCTGGAGGCCCCTAGAGGCCGGTCTCCTTGGTGACCAGGGAGACGGCCTCCTCCACATCGTCGGTGAGGTGGAAGAGCTCCATGTCATGCGGCGAGGCCTTGCCCTGGCCGACCAGCGTGGCCCGCACCCAGTCGATCAGGCCCTGCCAGTAGTCGGAGCCGAACAGGACGATGGGGAAGCGGGTCACCTTCCGGGTCTGGACGAGGGTCAGCGCCTCGAAGAACTCGTCCAGCGTGCCGAATCCGCCCGGCAGCGCCACAAAGCCCTGCGCGTACTTCACGAACATCGTCTTGCGGACGAAGAAGTAGCGGAAGTTCACGCCGATGTCGACGAAGCGGTTGAAGCCCTGCTCGTAGGGCAGCTCGATGCCGAGGCCGACCGAGACGCCACCCGCCTCGCAGGCACCGCGGTTCGCGGCCTCCATCGCGCCCGGCCCGCCGCCGGTGATCACCGCGAAGCCGGCCCTCACCAGCGCCTTCCCGAGCCGTACACCCACCTCGTACTCGGGCGAGCCCTCGGGCGTACGGGCCGATCCGAACACACTGATCGCGGGCCCGAGCTCGGCCAGCGCGCCGAATCCCTCCACGAACTCCGACTGGATGCGCAGGACCCGCCACGGGTCCTCATGGACCCAGTCCGTGGGCCCCTGGGTGTCCAGCAGCCGCTGGTCGGTCGTGGTGGGCGGGACCTGCCCACGACGGCGGACGATGGGGCCGAGGCGCCGCTCCATCCAGTGGTCCGGGTACTCTTCCCGGTCCGTGCAGCCCAGAGCCGTGTCGTCCTGAGCGGTGTCCTCTTGAGCGCGCCGGTCTCCCTCAGCGTTGTCAGTGGTCACGTCTCGCTCCCTCCGCATGAGGCCTCCCCGCCGGAAGGCAGGGGTGGATCGTTCAGTGCAGCGTACGCACCCGGCGGTGACGAAAAGCGGAATTCAGCTGGTCAACCAGGCATGCAGTTTCTGTTCAGCCTCCAGCACGGCTGCGACCTCCACATGCTCCTCCCGAGTGTGGGCCAGCTTGGGGTCGCCCGGCCCGTAGTTGACCGCCGGCACACCGAGGGCCGAGAAGCGCGCCACATCGGTCCAGCCGTACTTGGGCGCGGGTTCGGTGCCGATGGCCTCGGTGAACGCGGCGGCGGCGGGGTGGGACAGGCCGGGCAGCGCACCCGGGGCCGAGTCGGTGAGGACCACCTTGAAGCCGTCGAAGACCTCGCGGACGTGCTCCAGGGCCTCCTCCTCGCTGCGGTCGGGCGCGAACCGGAAGTTCACGGTCACGGCGCAGCTGTCGGGGATGACATTGCCCGCGTGGCCGCCCTCGATCATCACGGCGTTGAGGCCCTCGCGGTAGGTGAGGCCCTCGATGTCGACGCGGCGCGGCTCGTACGCGGCGAGGCGGGCGAGGACCGGCGCGGCCTTGTGGATGGCGTTGTCGCCGAGCCAGCTGCGGGCGGAGTGCGCACGCCGGCCCGTGGTCTCCACCCGTACCCGCAGGGTGCCCTGGCAGCCGCCCTCGACCTTGGCGTCGGTGGGCTCCAGCAGCACCGCGAAGTCGCCGGCAAGCCAGTCGGGGTGGTTCTCCGCCAGCCGCTTCAGACCGTTGAGCTCGGCCGCCACCTCCTCATGGTCGTAGAACACGAAGGTCAGGTCGCGGTTGGGCGTGGGAACCGTGGCGGCGATGCGCAGCTGCACGGCCACGCCGGACTTCATGTCGGAGGTGCCGCAGCCCCACAGCACGCCGTTCGCGTCGAGCCTGGAGGGCACGTTGTCGGCGATCGGCACGGTGTCGATGTGCCCGGCCAGAACGACCCGCTCGGGCTTTCCCAGGTTCGTACGGGCCACGATCGCGTCGCCGTCGCGGTCAACGGTCAGGTGCGGCAGGTCGCGCAGGGCCGCCTCGATCGCGTCGGCCAGGGGCTTCTCCTCGCCGCTGACGGACGGGAAGTCGACGAGCCGGGCGGTGAGCGCGGCGGCGTCCAGGGACAGATCGAGCGTCGGGTGGTCGTCCATATCCGCGACCTTAGCCCGTCAAGGCCGCGGCTCGGGGTGCCCGGTACGGTGGGCCCGTGTCCGAACCCACGTCCTCCGCCCGTCGCGGCCGGCTGCTGCGAGTCGCCGCTGCCTGCGCCGTGCTGCTGGCGCTGGCCGGGTATCTGTACGTGCACTTCGCCACCGGCGGCAAGGCCGCGCCACGCTGCACCGTAAGAGGCGCGGGCCAGGACGGCGGTTCTTACGAACTGCAGCCGGAGCAGGCGATGAACGCGGCCACCATCGAAGCGGTGGGCTCGGCACGCGGGCTGCCGGAGCGGGCGATCACCATCGCGCTCGCCACCGCGATGCAGGAATCGGAGCTGCGTAATATCGACTACGGCGACCGTGACTCGCTGGGCCTGTTCCAGCAGCGCCCCTCGCAGGGCTGGGGCAACGAGAAGCAGATTCAGGACCCGGTGTACTCAGCCGGGCGATTCTACGACCATCTGGTGAAGGTTCCCGGCTATTCGCGGCTGCCGCTCACTGTGGCAGCGCAGAAGGTACAGCGCAGCGGTTATCCGCAGGCCTACGCCAAGCACGAGCCGGAGGCCTTGCTGCTGACCGCCGCGCTCACCGGCCGCAAGGCCGCTGCCTTCAGTTGTACGACGGCCTCGGGCGGCGGCACGCCGGGCGACCCGGGCCGGGTCCGGGAGAGGCTCGTGAAGGAATTCGGCCCGGACGTCCTGCCGCGGCCGCAGGCGGCGACCGGCGGGCAGCAGGCCGCCGGCGGCCGCGACAAGGGCGTTTCCGACCCGACGGTGGCGGTGCCGGTGGCACCGGCGGCCGACGGCGGCGGTTCCGCCCGGCGCGGCTGGGAGCTGGCGCACTGGGCCGTGGCGCACTCGTCCGAGCTGGGCATCGCACAGGTCTCCTACGGCGACCGGATGTGGAGTTCGACGGATTCCGGGAAGGGCTGGCAGCAGGCGGACGCGAATTCCGCGGCAGAAGAGGCACGGGCCGCAAGCCAGGTAGTGATCACCACCGCGCAATAGTGCGACCACTCCCCCGACAGAGGCATCCGCGTCAATTTCCGGTGACGCTTTCCCCGGGACGGCGATGCGGTCGGCAATGAACCGGCAATCGCCTTGGAATTGCTGGGCAGTGACGATTCGGCAGGCGGCCGCACAACTTCACGTTTGCCCGTTTTTATCCACAGCCGATAATGCGACACATTGCGAACTCTTTACCCGCAGCGCCGCAACCTTCCCGCTTCTCGCGCGGTAGTCACTGCGTCCGCCCGGCGGACATGTCACACCCGTCAGAAGTCCCAGCCTTCTCCGTCAAAGGAGCACAATGTCCCTCCCCTTCACGCGTCGGATCGCCCGAGCCGCGCTGCTGGTCGCAGCGGGCGCCGCTCCCATCGTCGGCGCGGTCGGTTCGGCGAACGCCGCTGAACTGCCGACCTCCGGCCTGAGCGGGATTGCCAACCTCGACGGCGCCGGCGTCGGGGACTCCGTCGAGCACGCTTCGCGGAGCGCCACCGACAAGGCCGGCACCACCGGCGGCCACGCCGTGAAGTCCACGCTGCCGAAGGCCGGCAAGACGGTGGGCGGCGTCGGCAAGAAGGCCGCCCCGGCCGCTGAGAAGACCGCGGGTACGGCCGAAGGCCTGCTGGGCGAGGCCGCTCACAAGGCCACCCGTAACGCCCCGAAGGGCGGACTGCCCACGCCCGGCGCCGCGAACGGGCACCTCCCCACCGAAGCCGTGACCGGCAGCCTGCCCACTGGCGGAAACCTGCCGGCCGGCCACGTGCCCTCCGGCAACCTGCCGGTCGGCGGCATCGGCTGACGCTCCGGGCCGAACACGGGGCGGGGCCCGGGGAACTTCTCCCCGGGCCCCGCCGCGCATGCCGGTATCTCTGCCCTGCCGGGCTCCGGACGCATCGCATTTCCGGCGCGCCGGCCGGCCGTACTGCCCGTGCGGTCCCGTCGGCTCGCCGTCAGGCGAGGCGGCGCACCGCCTCCTCCACGCGCTCGTCCGTGGCCGTGAACGCCACCCGTACGAACCGCTCACCCGCCGGCCCGTAGAACTCGCCGGGCGCCACCAGGATGCCCCGCTTCGACAGGTCCTCGACCGTGTCCCAGCACGGCTCGTCGCGCGTCGCCCACAGGTAGAGGCTCGCCTCGCTGTGCTCGATGCGGAAGCCGTTCGCCTCCAGCGCGCCGCGCAGTGCCGACCGCCGGGCCGCGTACCGCGCCCGCTGCTCCGCGACATGCGCATCGTCGCCGAGCGCCGCGACGGTCGCGGCCTGCACCGGGGCCGGCACGATCATTCCGCCGTGCTTGCGGATCTGCAGCAGCTCGCCCAGCACCGCCGCGTCACCGGCGACGAACGCTGCCCGGTAGCCCGCCAGGTTGGAGCGCTTGGACAGCGAGTGCACCGCCACGATGCCCTCGTAGCTCCCGCCGCACACGTCGGGGTGCAGCACCGAGACCGGGTCCGCCTCCCAGCCCAGCTCGAGGTAGCACTCGTCGCTGAACACCAGCACGCCGTGCTCGCGCGCCCAGACGACCGCTGCGCGCAGCTCCTCCGGGCTCAGCACCCGGCCGGTGGGGTTCGACGGCGAGTTGAGCCACAGCAGCCGCAGCCCGGCCGGATCCAGGTCCGTCACGGAGTCGTAGACGACCGGCTCCGCCCCGGCCAGCCGCGCTCCCACCTCGTACGTCGGGTAGGCCAGCCGCGGGTAGGCCACCCGGTCGCCGGGGCCGAGGCCCAGCTGGGTGGGCAGCCAGGCCACCAGCTCCTTCGAGCCGACGACCGGCAGCACATTCGTGTGCGCCAGGCCCTGCGCTCCCAGGCGCCGGTGCGCCCAGCCGGTGATCGCGTCACGCAGCGCCGCCGTGCCCCACACGGTCGGGTAGCCCGGGCTGTCGGCCGCGGCCACCAGCGCGCGCTGGATCAGCTCGGGAACCGGGTCGACCGGGGTGCCCACCGAGAGGTCCACAATGCCGTCCGGGTGGGCGGCGGCGGTCGCCTTGTACGGCTCGAGCCGGTCCCAGGGGAAGACGGGAAGGCGGGTGGAGACTGCGGGCACGGTGCTCAACTTCTCTCGTACAGATGGTGCGGGCTATATGCCTCGGTCCCGTACAGCCGGTGGCCGTACGGGACCGAGGCTCCCTGAAGCCTTACTGGTTCTGCGGCGGCAGCGCGGCGATGAACGGGTGGTCGCGCTCGATCAGCCCGAGCTTCGACGCACCACCGGGGGAGCCGAGCTCGTCGAAGAACTCGACATTCGCCTTGTAGTAGTCCTTCCACTCCTCAGGAGTGTCATCCTCGTAGAAGATGGCCTCCACGGGGCAGACCGGCTCGCAGGCCCCGCAGTCGACGCACTCGTCCGGGTGGATGTACAAGGACCGAGAGCCCTCGTAGATGCAGTCGACGGGGCACTCCTCGATGCACGCCTTGTCCTTGACGTCGACACAAGGCTGCGCGATGACGTAGGTCACGCTGTCGTTCCTCCTCGTTAGGGCTGGGCGGACCGATATGTGGCTCCGCCGCGGGCGCGCGGGAGCGCGGCGTCGTCGATGCCCGCATCTAGTATCTCCGTTCCGGCTCACGAGACGAACAGGAGGGGCGGGCACAGCTGTGGATTTCACCACCGGCGGACGACTCGAAGTCCGTATCACCGCTGCTGACGTGGGAAAAAGGGTATCGGTACGGTCTCTGAGCGGGGCTGGAGTGTCGGGTGAGAAGTTCACCGACACGGTCGGCGTGCTCACTTCGTGGGACCGCGGAGTGCTACGGATCACACGCCGGACCGGTGAGACCGTCCACATTCTGGAATCCGCCCTCGTGGCGGGCAAAGTGGTGCCCCCGGCTCCGGCCCGCCGCCGGGGCCCCGCGGCCACCGCGGCGGAGCTGGACCGGGTCGCGGCCCGGGCCTGGCCACCCGTGGAGAGCGAGCGACTCGGGGACTGGCAGCTGCGGGCCTCCGGCGGGTTCACCCGGCGCGCCAACTCCGCGCTCGCCCTGGGCGACCCCGGCCGGCCGCTGGACGAGGCGCTGCGGTACGTAACCCAGTGGTACGCCGCCCGGGAGCTGCCCGCCTATCTGCAGGTGAGCACCGGAGCCGAAGGGACGCAGGAGCGGCTGGCCGCCGAGCTGGAGTCGCGCGGCTGGATCCGGGAGGTCACCGCGGACATCCGTATCGCGGCGCTGGCTCCGGTCGCGGACGCCGCCGAGGACGTGTCCTCGGTGGTGCCGGCCCGGTCGGTGGACGAGATGTGGCCGGCCCGCTACCAGCGGTTCGAGGCGCCGGGCCCCGAGGTGCTGAAGGTGCTGGGCGGCGGGCCGTCGGTGTGGTTCGCGACCGTGCCGGGTGGCGCGGAGGGAGCACCCGCGGCGATCGGGCGGTGCGTGGTGGACGGTCGCTGGGCCGGGTTCACGGCTGTCGAGGTGGATCCCGGGCGCCGGCGGCAGGGCCTGGCCACCGCCGTGATGGCCGCGCTCGCCGGCAAGGCCCTGGAGGAGGGCGCCTCCGCCGCGTACCTCCAGGTCGAGGAGGACAATGGTGGAGCCCGTGCCCTCTACGACGAGCTGGGCTTCAGCACACACCACTCCTATTCCCACTGGCGGGCTCCGGAGGGTACGAACGAGTTGGCGGGCGGCCACTGAGCGGGTACGAGGCTCGTATGCAGGACAGTGCGGCCAGGCGGCGGCAATTCGCGGAGGCGGCGCGCGCGGAGCGCTCCGACCTGGCGCTGCTGTGTCTGCTGGTGGGTGCGGAGGCCGATCCGGCGCTGGGCGAGGCGGGGATCGACGAGGCGCAGATCGAGTTGGACCGGCTGGCCGGGATGCTGCCGTTCCGGCCGGCGGGGGGGCCGAGGGGGTGGGCGCACGCCGTCGGCGAACTCCTCGGCGACCGCTGCGGCTTCCACGGCACGCCCGCCGACTACCGGCGGCTGGAGTCTTCGCTGCTGCACCGGGTGCTGCGGCGGCGCCGCGGCCTGCCGATCCTGCTGTCGGTGGTGTGGATGGAGGTCGCCCGGCGGGCGGGCGCGCCGGTGTACGGGGTGGCGCTGCCGGGTCACTTCGTGGTCGGCTTCGGCGATCCGGGCGCCGCGGACGGGCCTGTGCTCGCCGACCCGTTCGCGGGGGGCCGTGTGCTGACCGGGGCGGACGCGGAGCTGCTGGTCGTGGGCGCGACCGGCGCGCCGCTCACGCCCACGATGCTCTCCCCCGCCCAGCCGCTGGAGATCATCCTGCGGGTCCTCAACAACATCCGGGCCTGGGCGGCGGCCCGGCCCGAGCGCTCGGACGTCCAGCTGTGGGCGCTTGAGCTGTCCCTGCTGCTGCCAAGCCACCCGGCGCGGCTTCGGTACGAGCATGCGCAGCTGCTCGTACAGCGGGGGGACTTCACGGGCGGCGCGGACGAGCTGGATGACTACGCGGACGTTGTCGCTGCGGTGGATCCGCAGACGGCGGCGTCCGTCCGCCACCAAGCACTCGCCGCGCGGTCCATGCTGAACTGACCCGGCGTTTCTCCCGCCCGCCCCTTCGGAAAGGGGGGCGGGGGCGGGCTACTGCGGGTTGGTCTGGATCACGCCGACGCGCTCAGCGGGGGTCTTCCCCTTCAGGGCCTGCCGTAGGGCGCCGACCACATCCTGCGGCGTCACGGGCGTCTTCTGCCCGTTGGCCCGCTGGATCAGCACGCCGTCGAACGTGCCGCCGTACAGCTTCTCCAGGACCTTCAGGTTGTAGGTGTCGACCAGCTTGCCGTTGACGGCCTTCATCGACAGGAACTTCGGCAGCGAGTTCTCCGGGCTGAAGGCGATCTGGTGCGCCGCATCGGTCTGGACGGTGACCAGCCCGGACATCGCCGGCTCGGCGAACTGCTTCATCGCCCGGGCGATCTCGGCGTCATTGACCGACGGCTTCTGCATGCCGACCGGCAGCACGACGGACGCCGTGCGGCCGGTAGCGGCCCGCTCGCGGTACGCCTTGCCGACGGCCGCGACGGCCTGCTTGACGTTGATCGCCTTGTGCGTCTTGCCCGGTACGGGGACGGCCTTGCCGCCCACGAACTTGATCCCGCCGTCCTGGCCGGCGCCGGTCTCCCCGGCGACCGCCTTCAGCGCGGCCGCCATCTTCTCCTCGTCGACCGTGATCTCCGGCTCGGCCTCGCGAGTGCCGCCGAAGAGTGAACCGATCACCGAGACCGGGTTGTAGTCGCGCCCGGCGGCCTTCTGGACGGTCGTCTCGATGTCGATGTCCAGGCCCGCCGCGGTCGGCTTGAGCTGCTGCTCCTTGCCGTCGACGGTCACCTTCAACGGAGCGTTCGTGCGGACGCTGAGGCCGTTGTCGAGCTTTCGGACGGCCTCTTCCTTGGAGGTGCCGCCGATGTCGATACCGAGGACGGTGGTGCCGTTGGGGACGTCCGCGTGGTCGAGCAGCAGGCCCGCGCCGTACGCCACGCCGACGATGCCGAGCAGCCCGGCGCCGGCGAGAACCAGCTTGGAGCGGCCCTTCTTCGCGGCCCGCGGGGCGGGCGGGGCAGACGGCTCCGCGTAGGCGTCGTCGCCGCCGGAGCTCGGCGGCGGGGGGAACGGCGAGCTGCTGCTGGACGGCACCGCGGGGATGCCGCTGACCAGCGTGTCGCCGGAGACGTGGTGGGGCTCGCTGAACTCGGGGGCGCTGATCGGACCGGAGGCGGGGGTCGTCCCAGGAGCGGGGACGGGTCCAGTGCCGGGGCCGGCGAAGCCGCCGCTGACCGCCCCGATGCCGGGGGCCGGGGGCTGCGTGGGCACCTGGGCACCGCCACCCGAGAGGAACGCCCCGGGAAGGTTCGGAAGATCCCCCGTGCCGCCGGGGCCACCCTGGCCGGGGCCACCCTGGCCGGGGCCACCCTGGCCGGGGCCGCCGGGACCGGGGACACCGGGACCGCCCTGGCCTGGGACGCCAGGACCACCAGGGCCGCCCGGACCGCGGAAGTCGGGCGGCGTGACCTGGGGTCCACCTTCCCGCAGACCGGGTGCGTCACCGCTGGCCGGGCCGGTGGTCGGCCCGGCAGGGCCGGATCCGATGCCCGCGCCGAACGGTGGGATGGAGCCGTGGGGGCTTCTCCCGGCCTCGGCCCCGAGGGACCCCGCGGCTGCGTCGGGGGAGCCTGCGCCCTCCGAGAAGTACGGCAGGTCGGAACGCTGCCGGTCCCCTTCGGCCGGAGCGGAAGGCCCGGCGGAGGCGCCCGGGTTGCTCGACGGCACCGACGGAGAAGGAGATGGAGCAGGAGTGGCGGTGGACGGCTTGCGCGGCGCGAACCAGTCGCTGGTCTTCGGCCGCTCACCCCCGCCCTCGGGGGCGGTCCTGGGCTTCGGAGGTTTCTGCGGGGCCGGGGCGGACGTGGGCGCGCCGACGACACCCGAGGCCCTCGTGGTAGCGCCCGTTGCCGTGCCGTCCTGCCCGGCAGCCCCCTCCTCGACCGGCTTGCGCATCACCAGCGGCGGGATGGGCCGCGACCCCGGGATGTTGATGCGGACCCGGGTGGTCAGCGTGGTCTCGGTTCTGGGCTCCTCCGGCGCCGGCGCCCGCTCGGCCTCTGCCGCCTCGCGGCCGTCGTACGCGGCGTCCTGCGGGTGCAGCGACGGGTACTGGCGGGATCCGTACGGCGGGGTTCCCGAGGGATATGCGGCTCCACCGCGACCCTGGGCCCCGGAGGACGAACTGTCAGATTCACGACTCAAGGCAGGTTCTCCCGGTTAGCTCCGCCGCCTGTCCGACCGTGCGCAGGGATTCCCCATTCCGGAGTCCACTGCCTTTCCGGTATGGGGTAGCCCAAGGAAGCTCGGCGGCGCGCACCACCATACTGGCCACCGTCGTATGTCAACCCGGGGCTGCTGAACCGCAGACCCCGGCAGATGGTTCAGCCGGCACGTACGTATGGTCACGTCACTTGCCAAGCCGCACGCCAGGCCCGCCCGGTGGCGGCAGATGCGGCAGCGTGGCACACATCACAGCGATCAGCATGCCACCCAGCAGGAAAACGTAGGAACCCATGCCCGCGCCGAAGAGGAAGTCGCCCTCCGGCCTCGAGGTGGTGAGCAGCAGCACGGCGAGCAGCCAGCCACCGGCGGCCGCGGCCGCGCCGACCCGGGTCCCGGTCGCCTTGACGGCGGCGTAGCAGAGCGAGCCGATGGCGAGCAGCGCGAGCAGCAACCCCACCGGGAACCAACCGGCTTGGATAAGCGCGCCCGCGCCGCCGACCAGCGCCCCGACGACAGCGAACCCCACATAAGCGCCGAAACGTGCCTTCGTGTGCATCATGCGACCACCCCGGCGAACAGGTCGTTCTCCGGCAGTCGATCGCCCGGCTTGCCCTGCACCAGCCGGTAGTGCTCCACCACGAAGAGCGGCTGGCCCAGGTCGTTCGAGAGCGCGAAGAAGGGGCCGTCGACGGCGATCTGGGTGGCGTGGGCGCGCATCGCGGCCGCCTTCTTGGCCGCGTACGGTCGTCCGTCGATCGCCGCGGTCACCTCGGCGTCGTCGACGACACCCGGCAGGTCGTCGGGGTCCGCGACGCCCGGGAAGGAGCTGCCCATCTCGCGCAGCCGCTGGAACCCGGCCTCGACCGCCGAGCGCGGAAGGCAGTTCCAGTACACCTTCTGCACCTCGTGCGGCTCGCCGAGGTCGCGCCGGAAGGCGCGCTCACCCGCGAGTTCGACGGCGCGCATCGCCACCCGGTGGGCCTGGATGTGGTCGGGGTGGCCGTAGCCGCCGCCCGGGTCGTACGTCACCAGCACCTGCGGCCGGACCTCGCGCAGGACCTCGACGAGGTACGCGGCCGCCTCGTCGACATCGGCCTGCCAGAAGCACTGCGGGCGGTCGTTCTGCTCGGCGCCCATCATTCCGGAGTCCCGGTAGCGACCGGGGCCGCCCAGGAAGCGGTGGTCGGTGACACCGAGTTCCCGCATGGCCGCGGCGAGTTCGCCCAGGCGATGGGCTCCGAGGGTGTCATCGCGGTCGGAGGCCAGATGCGCGAGCTCGGCCGGGATGACTTCGCCCTCCTCGCCCAGCGTGCAGGTCACCAGGGTGACCTGGGCCCCCTCGGCCGCGTACTTGGCCATGGTCGCGCCGTTGTTGATCGCCTCGTCGTCCGGGTGCGCGTGCACCAGCAGCAGACGACGGGAGGGAACGTCGGTCATGCCTACAGCGTACGAGCCGGGGGTCGGGGCCGGCGTCAGAACTTGATGTCGCCGATCATGCCCGCGATGTTGGTGGTCAGTTCGCTGATCGTCGGGGCGACGGACGAACTGGCCATGTAGAAGCCCAACAACATGCAGACGATGGCATGTCCGGCCTTCAGCCCGGCTTTCCGGATCAGCAGGAAGACGATGATCGCCAGCAGCACCACCGCCGAAATCGAGAGTGCCACGGCGGTTCACCTCCAAGTACGTCGGTCGGGCAGGCGGACGGACAGGAAACATATGCCCCGGGGTTCATACCCACGGCGCGCGACTGATCATAACTTTCCGTGCCTGTGCATGAATCGGGGCACGGAAGCAGAGGGGGGCGCACGGGCCGCCTCGCCGGCGAGGCGGCTCCGCGGCGTCCGTCCTCCGCCCCGGCCGGATCCTTTCTGCCCACCCACCCCGGCAGCGCAAACCCGCACCTCAGGCACCAGGCGGGCGCCCACCCAGCAGGCGAAAACCCTGTCCCTCGAGAGGCCTCGGAAGACCCGCCCAGCGAGCGGACGAGAAGTTCGCCACATTGCGACGCCACACCGAACTGACCGCGTAGCAAGGGCGGTTGGAGGAGTTGGAGGGGGAACCCGGCCCCGGGCCGAAGGCGCCTGGCGCTCGGCTCGCGTAAACGCCCGGAGGCTCGCTCGCGGGGCGGCAGCCGGGACCGCCCGCGGTGCCAGACCCAAGCCGTCCGGAAAACCCGCGCAGCGGGAATTGCACGGCGGAGCGCGTGACCCGTGTGCGCGGACGCGGGCCCCGCATAAGGTCAGGCCATGACCGGACAGCTCTCCTTCCCGCGCCAGCACGCCCGCACCCAGCGCTTCACCCTCGGCGCCCCGCGCGCCTTCACCGTGTCGCCGGATGGCACCCGCGTCGCGTTCCTCCGCTCCCGGACCGGCACCGACCGCGCGAACCTCCTGTGGGTTCACGACCTCGATGCCGCACAGGAGCGCATCGCCGCCGACCCGGTCGCCCTGCTCGGCGGCGCGGACGAAGAGCTCTCCCCCGAGGAGCGGGCTCGCCGCGAGCGCAGCCGGGAAGGATCCGCCGGTGTCGTCGGCTACGCCGTCGACGATGCCGTCGAGCTGGCCGCGTTCGCGCTCTCCGGCCGCCTGTTCACCGCCGAGCTGCGGGCCGGCACCGCCCGCGAACTCCCCGTCCCCGGGCCCGTTGTGGACCCCCGGCCGTCCCCCGACGGGCGCCGTATCGCCTACGTCGCCGCCGGCGTACTCCGCGTCGTCGACGCCGACGGTACGGGTGACCGGGCCCTCGCCGCACCCGGCGACGGTGACAGCGAGCGCACCACCTACGGCCTCGCCGAGTTCATCGCCGCCGAGGAGATGCACCGCTCCCGCGGCTTCTGGTGGTCCCCCGACAGCGCCCACCTGCTGGTCGCCCGCGTCGACGAGTCCCCCGTCCAGCGCTGGTGGATCGCCGACCCCGCCAACCCCGGCCAGCAGCCGGCCGAGGTGGCCTACCCCGCGGCCGGGACCGCGAACGCCGACGTGCGGCTCATCCTGGTCGGCCTGGACGGATCGCGCACCGAGGTGCAGTGGGACCGCGCGCGCTACCCGTATCTCGCGCGCGTGCACTGGTCCCCCGCCGGCCCCCCGGTCCTCCTCGTCCAGGCCCGCGACCAGCGCAGCCAGCTCTACCTGGCCGTGGACACCGAGACCGGCCGTACCCGCCTGCTGCACGCGGACGAGGACCCGGTGTGGCTGGAGCTGTTCCCGGGCGTGCCCGCCTGGACCCCGGACGGCCGGCTCGTACGGATCGCCGACGAGGGCGGGGCGCGCGTGCTCGTGGTCGGCGACCGGGCGCTGACCGGCCCCCAGCTGCACGTACGCGCCGTACTGGACGTGGCGGACGACGACGTCCTGATCTCGGCGTCCGGGGGCCCCGAGGCGGCCGCGCCGGAGACCGGTGAGATCCATGTGCTGAGGGTCAACGAGCTGGGCAGCGAGCGGATTTCGCACGGCCAGGGCGTGCACGGAGCGGTCCGCTCCGGGCCGGTCACCGTCCTCACCTCCACCTCGCTGGCTTCCAGTGGCGCCACCGTCGACGTCCGCCGTGACGGCAAGTCGGTCGCCTCCATCGCCTCGTTCGCCGAGCAGCCGGTGCTGACGGCGCGGCCGCGGCTGGCCGAGGTGGGCGCGCGCCGCATCCCGTGCGCCGTCCTGCTCCCGACGGGCTACCGCGACGGCGACGGCCCGCTGCCGGTCCTGATGGATCCGTACGGCGGCCCGCACGGCCAGCGCGTCGTCGCCGCGCACAACGCGCACCTGACCTCGCAGTGGTTCGCCGACCAGGGCTTCGCGGTGCTCGTCGCCGACGGCCGCGGCACGCCCGGCCGCTCGCCCGCCTGGGAGAAGGCGGTCGCTCACGACTTCGCGGGCGTGACGCTCGAGGACCAGATCGAGGCGCTGCACGCCCTGGCCCCGCACTATCCCCTCGATCTCGGGCGGGTCGGCATCCGCGGCTGGTCGTATGGCGGCTATCTCGCGGCACTCGCGGTGCTGCGCCGCCCGGACGTCTTCCACGCGGGCGTGGCGGGCGCGCCGGTCACCGACATGCGGCTGTACGACACGCACTACACGGAGCGCTATCTCGGCCACCCGGACGAGCAGCCCGCGGTGTACGCCAGGAACTCGCTGGTGACGGACGAGGGACTGTCGGGCGCGGCCGGGCAGAACCGCCCGCTGCTGCTCATCCACGGCCTGGCGGACGACAACGTGGTCGCGGCGCACACCCTGCGCCTGTCCTCGGCGCTGCTGGCGGCGGGCCGCCCGCACGAGGTCCTGCCGCTGTCCGGGGTGACCCATATGACGCCGCAGGAGCAGGTGGCCGAGAACCTGCTGCTGCTCCAAGTCGCCTTCCTCAAGCGCTCACTGGGACTTAGCTGACGCGCCATCAGCAAGATCCGGCAGCAGCGGACAGATAACCGGCCGGAGCGTGGCAAGCGCACACGCTCCGGCCGGTCACGGCACCCGCACGGCCGTACGCTCTCGAGTGTGCATCGTTCGTATATCGGTGTTGCGTCAATGAAGTTGCCTATGTGTTAAAGAGGTTGAGGGGCATTTAAGCCGGAAAATCCGGTAAGGCCGCACGCTGTCAAGCACGCCCAGACGTCAATCTGCGAAATCTTCGCTCAAGAAGCGAACGACCGTCACATCTGGGCTCATCACCCCCTTGACTGAGGCGTAAGTCACTTGCCAAAGTCCGGGCCATCAGCGGTGCTACACGCGTCGCATCGCATTCCACGAGGATCACGAGAACCCAGTGCGGGGGGCACACGCATGCCGAGTCCATCCCAGGCTGCAGCGGCCGGGACAGGGACCTCCCTGTCCGCCGATGACAGCGGCATAGCCAAGGCCGCCGCGGCCGGTCCGGGTGAGGAGCTCACCGGCCGGTCGCCCGGCCGGCTGATGTGGATGCGCTTCAAGCGGGACCGCACCGGTGTGACCTCCGCTTTCATCGTGATCTTCTTCTTCGCCGTGGCCGCACTGGCCCCGGTGATCTCCTGGGCTTACGGCAAGGACCCGTATACGCTCTATGCGCAGGAGCCGGACTACCCCGGCCTGCTGAACGACTTCGGCATGCCGGCCGCTCCGTTCGGCGGCGTCTCCGGCGACTTCTGGTTCGGCATCGAGCCCAACGTGGGCCGCGATGTGTTCACCCTGCTGATCTACGGCATGCGGACCTCGCTCTTCATGGCGCTGGCGGTCACCCTGACCACGGTGCTCACCGGCGTCGTCATCGGCCTGGTCGGCGGCTACATGGGGGGCAGGGTCGACTACTGGCTGGGCCGTGTCACCGACTTCTTCCTGGCCTTCCCGCAGCAGCTGTTCTTCATCGCGTTCATGCCCGTGGTGACCGCGCTCTTCGTCTCCCCGAAGGACGAGACGCCGGTCTACCTCCGGGTCGTGGTCATCACCCTGGTGCTCTGGTTCCTCGGCTGGATGAGCATGGCCCGGCTGGTCCGTTCCACCGCACTCAGCCTGCGTGAACGGGAGTTCGTCGAGGCGGCCAAGGTGTCCGGAGCCTCGCCCGGGCGGATCGTCCGCAAGGAGCTGCTGCCCAACCTGGTCACGCCGATCCTGGTGCAGGGCACCTACATGCTGCCCAACAACATCCTGACGATCGCCTTCCTCTCCTTCGTCGGCGTCGGCTTCGTGGAGCCGACACCCGACTGGGGCCGGATGTTCGCCATCGGTGCCGACATCTACGAGCAGGACCCGGCGTTCATGTTCTTCCCAGGCGCCGCGATGGTGATTTTCGTCCTCGCCTTCAACCTTCTCGGCGACTCGGTGCGGGACGCGTTCGACCCCAAGACCGGACGGTGACCGTCCATTGGTGGGGGGTGGCTGCCGCCCCCGCGCCGGGAGACCGGATGCGTCAGGCAGCGCACATGGATAACAACCAACAGGTAGGTGGGACAGTGAGACCCATTCGATCGCGCCATGCGCGCGCCATAGTGGTCGCCGCCGTGGCCGGCGCCCTCGCTCTGACCGGCTGCTCCGGCAAGAGCGGTGACACCTCGGACAAGTCCGCGAAGCGGGAGGAGGCTGCGAAGCAGCAGCAGCCCGTGAAGTACGGGGACGAGGCCGCTTCGACCGGCCCGGCCAAGCCGGTGCCCGGCGCCAAGGAAGGCGGCACGATCACCGCCTACATGCAGTCGGACTTCTCCCACCTGGACCCGGGCCAGATCTACGTCAGCGACGCCAACCAGCTCGGCAACCTGATCCACCGCGGCCTGACGAACTATCAGCAGGACAAGGACGGCAACCTGACGGTCGTCGGTGACGTCGCCGCCGACTCCGGGAAGTCCTCCGACAACGGCAAGACCTGGACGTTCACCATCAAGAAGGGCGTCAAGGACGAGGACGGCAACGTCATCACGTCCAAGGACGTCCGCCACACGATCGAGCGCCTCTACGCGAAGTTCATCTTCGACGGCCCGACCTACGTCCAGACCTGGCTCTCCGGCGACGACTACCGCAAGGCCCTTCCGGACGGACCGTTCAAGGGCAAGCACCTGCCGGACTCGGTCCTGGAGACGCCGGACGACAGCACGGTCGTCTTCCACTTCAAGCAGCCCCGGCCGGACCTCCCGCAGGCCCTCGCCATGCCCGGCTACTCCATCGTGCCGGAGAAGCAGGACACCAAGGAGAAGTACGACAAGGCACCCGCCGCCCTCGGCCCGTACAAGATCGCCGAGTTCAAGCCCGGCAAGTCCATGAAGCTGGTCCGGAACACCCAGTGGGACCCGAAGACCGACGCGGTGCGCCACCAGTACGTCGACGGCTACAACTTCCCGCTGACCGTCGGCATCCCCAGCCAGACCAAGCGTCTCCTCGCCGACCAGGGCGAGGCCAAGAACGCCATGCAGTTCATCGACATGGTGGACACGGCGCAGATGCAGGAGGTCGTCACCGACAAGACCGCCTACGCGCGGACCGTCAGGGGCTACCAGCCTTACGTCTGGCAGATGAACTTCAACCTCTCCAGCGACAAGATGAAGGACAAGAAGGTCCGGGACGCCATCACCTACGCGATCCCGAGCGCCTCCATGGTCCAGGCGGACGGCGGCAAGTACGGCGGTGAGGTCGCCGGTGGTCTGCTGGCCCCGACCCTGCCGGGCTTCGACTCCACGTACGACCCGTACGGCAAGCTCAAGAAGCCGGCCGGTGACCTGGCCAAGGCCAAGCAGCTGCTGAAGGAGGCGGGGGTCAAGCCGGGCACCAAGCTGACCTACGCCTACTCCAACACCCCGCGTGGCCAGAAGCAGATGGTCATCATCCGCGACATGCTCAAGAAGCTCGGCTTCGACCCGCAGACCAAGGAGATCGACCGGGCCACGTTCTACGAGCAGGTCGGCAAGATCAAGAACCCGTACGACCTCTACATCACCGGCTGGGGCCAGGACTGGCCGTCGCCGTCCACCGTCATCACCCCGGTCTACGACGGTGACCTGATCTCCGACGGCGGCTCGAACTACTCGCACGTCGACGACGAGATCGTCAACAAGGGCATCGACGAGGCCACCGCGCTGAAGCCCGAGGCGGCCGCGAAGAAGTGGGAGGAGATCCACCACCGCATCGTGGAGGAGCTCAACCCGGCCGCTCCGATCTACTTCTCCAAGACGATCCAGCTGTTCGGATCGAACATCGGAGGCGCTCGCTACGACCGAGAGGCGAGCAACATCGACATCAACGATGTGTACCTGAAGAAGCCGTAACCGGTCCCAGGTTCGGCCCGTCCGCGGGGGTGTGCGCCAGGCGGAGCGCACCCCCGCGGACCCGCACCCCCCATGACTCTCCCGCCTCCTTAAGAGAGCAGCAGCCCGCCATGCTTCCGTTTCTGATCCGCAGGGTGACCGGCGCCGTCGTCATCATGTTCCTGATCGGCGCCTTCACGTTCTTCCTGTTCTATTCGATCCCGCAAGACTTCGCCGAGCTCGCCTGCGGCAAGAACTGCAGCCCCCAGAACATCGCGGTGATCCGCGAGAACCTCGGCCTCGACAAGCCCATCACCACCCAGTTCTGGGAGTTCATGGCGGGAATCGTGGCCGGCCGTGACTTCCCGCAGGGCCACTGCCCGGCGCCCTGCCTGGGCGTCTCCTTCGCCAGCGGGGACTTCGTCTGGGATTCGATCATCGACCGTTTCCCGCTCACCCTGTCGCTGACCATCGGCGGCCTGATCATCTTCCTCCTCTTCGGTCTCGGCACCGGCCTGGTCGCCGCCTGGAAGCGCGGCACCGCCGTCGACAAGGTCCTCAGCGGCGCCTCGATGGTGCTCAGCTCCTTCCAGATCTACCTGCTCGGCCCGATCGTGCTGGGCCTGCTGGTCTACAGCACGGGCTGGATGGAGAACCCCAGGTACGTCTCGCCCTTCGACGATCCTGTCGCGTGGTTCATCGGGATGCTGATCCCCTGGGCGGTCATGGCGACGATCTTCACCGCCCAGTACACCCGTATGGCGCGCTCCACGATGATCGAGCAGCTCCAGGAGGAGCACGTCCGTACCGCGCGCGCCAAGGGCATGGCACGGAAGTACGTGTTCTTCCGGTACGCCTGGCGCGGCTCGCTGATCCCCATCGTCACCATCATCGGCATGGACCTCAGCTCCCTGCTCTCCGGCGCGGTGGTCACCGAGTTCACCTTCGACCTGGCCGGAATCGGCCGTCTCGCGGTGCAGTCCTCTCTGACCAAGGACATCCCGCTGACGATGGGCGTGATGCTGTTCGGCGCCTTCTTCATCCTGCTCCTGAACATCGTCGTGGACCTCGCCTACGCCTACATCGACCCGCGCGTGCGGCTGTCCTAGGAGAACGACCGTGACCACACTCACCAAGACCGAGGGCGCTGCGGCCCCGACCGGGTCGGACCCCTTCCTCTCGGTGCGCGATCTGTACGTCCGGTTCACCACCGAGGACGGCATCGTCAAGGCCGTGGACGGCCTGTCGTTCGACCTGGAGCGCGGCAAGACCCTGGGCATCGTCGGCGAGTCGGGATCCGGCAAGTCGGTGACCAACCTCACCGTGCTGGGTCTGCACAACCCGAAGACCACGCAGATCGCGGGCGAGATCATCCTGGACGGCCAGGAGCTCACCGGGGCCCGCGAGCGCACCCTCGAGGCGCTGCGCGGCAACAAGATGGCGATGATCTTCCAGGATCCGCTGACGGCCCTGTCGCCGTACTACACGGTGGGCCGCCAGATCGCCGAGCCGTATATGAAGCACACCGGCGCGAGCAAGCGCGAAGCCCGGCAGCGGGCCATCGAGATGCTCACCAAGGTCGGCATCCCGCAGCCCAACCTGCGCGTGGACGACTATCCGCACCAGTTCTCCGGCGGTATGCGGCAGCGCGCGATGATCGCGATGGCACTGGTCTGCAACCCCGAGCTGCTGATCGCGGACGAGCCGACGACGGCGCTGGACGTGACCGTCCAGGCGCAGATCCTGGATCTCCTCAAGGACCTCCAGCAGGAGTTCGGATCCGCGATCATCCTGATAACGCACGACCTGGGTGTGGTCGCGAACACCGCGGACGACATCCTGGTCATGTACGCGGGCCGGGCCGTCGAGCGCGGTTCCGTCAGGGAGGTCCTGAGTGCGCCCCACCACCCGTACACCTGGGGGCTACTGGGGTCGATGCCGCGACTGTCCTCCACGGTGGACGAGCCGCTGATCCCCATCCCCGGCGCCCCGCCGAGCCTGCTCACGCCGCCCTCCGGCTGCCCCTTCCACCCGCGTTGCGGTTTCACTGCGGAGGTGGGCGGCACCCGGTGCGCCGACGAACGTCCGCTGCTGCCGCCCGGACGCGGCGCCGCCTGTCATCTGACGGCCGAGCAGAAGCAGCAGTTCTTCGCCGAGCGGATCAAGCCCCGCCTGGGCTAGGGAGAGACAGACCATGAAGGACACCAACGTCACCCTGCCCGCACCGCGCGACACTGCCGCGGGGAAGGACGAGCCGTTGCTCGTCGCCGAAGGGCTGGTCAAGCACTTCCCGATCATGGGGGGCTTTCCGATCAAACGGAAAGTCGGCGCGGTGCAGGCCGTCGACGGTATCGATCTGGCCGTGAACGCGGGCGAGAGCTTCGGCCTCGTCGGCGAGTCCGGCTGCGGCAAGTCCACCACCGGCCGGCTGCTCACCCGGCTTATGGAGCCCACCGCCGGGAAGATCCTCTACCGGGGCCAGGACATCACGCACGCGGGCCGCAAGAAGCTGGCACCGATCCGCTCCGAGATCCAGATGATCTTCCAGGACCCGTACTCCTCTCTGAACCCGCGGCAGACCGTCGGCACGATCATCGGCGGCCCGATGGAGATCAACGGGATCAATCCGCCGGGCGGTCGCGAGAAGCGCGTGCGCGAGCTGCTGGAGATCGTCGGTCTCAACCCCGAGCACTACAACCGCTTCCCGCACGAGTTCTCCGGCGGCCAGCGGCAGCGCATCGGCGTGGCCCGCGCCCTGGCGCTCGAACCGAAGCTGATCGTCGCCGACGAGCCGGTCTCCGCACTCGATGTCTCCATCCAGGCCCAGGTCGTCAACCTGCTCCAGGAGCTCCAGCGCGAGCTGGGCATCGCCTTCCTCTTCATCGCCCACGACCTGGCCGTGGTACGGCACTTCTCGCACCGCGTGGCCGTGATGTACCTGGGCAAGGTGGTGGAGGTCGGCGACCGCGACTCGATCTACAACCGGCCGCGGCACCCGTACACCCATGCCCTGCTGTCGGCGGTGCCCGAGGCGTCGCTCAACGACGCGGAGGACGGGGAGGGCGGCGAGCGTCGGGAGCGGATCCGCCTCGCCGGCGACGTGCCCTCCCCGATCAATCCGCCCTCCGGATGCCGGTTCCGAACCCGGTGCTGGAAGGCACAGGACCGGTGTGCGGAGGTAGAGCCGCCCCTGGTAAAAATCGAGGGCAACCAGGAAGGGCACCTGACCGCGTGCCACTTCCCTGAAGAGCCGACGACCGCCGCCCGCGGCGAGGACGTCATCCTCGACCCCGCACTGGCCGCGATCGAGGAGGCGTCCGACTCCCATTGACCCGAGTCGCAGCGGCCTCCGCTCGGGCCGGAACCCGCGTCCATACACCCCAGTTCCACACGGGCGCGGGTTCCGGCATTTTCCGGGGCCGGTGCGCTGCGCCTGCGGCGGGCTCTCTCCCCTACCCCGCCCCTTCCCGTAACTGCGGGCACCCCCAGACCCCGAACTCCCCCTACGCCCGCAGGGCGTAGGGGGAGTGTCCTCAAGCGCCGGAGGGGCTGAATCTCAGCCCCTCCGGGGGTACCTCCTGGGGGCACCCCCAGCGGTGGCCGGGGGAGATTGAGGACCAGGGCCCGGGGCGGAGCCCGGGTTACGGGAAGGGGCGGGTAAGGGGAAAGACCCGCCTACGCGCTGGACTGCTCAGTCCGCATCTCCCCCGGGTCCGCACGCCCCAGCGGCAGCGTCTCCGCGAAGTGGCACGCCGACGCGTGCGCGACCGGGCCCCGCACGGAGCGGAACTCCGCCGGCACCGCCAGCCGCGGCACCTCCACCGCACACCGCTCCTGCGCTTTCCAGCAACGCGTACGGAAGCGGCAGCCCGATGGCGGATCGGCCGGCGACGGCACATCCCCGTACAGCAGGATCCTCCCCCGCCGCTCGCGGGCTTCCGGGTCGGGTACGGGGACCGCGGACAGCAGCGCCTGCGTATAGGGGTGCGTCGGGTGCTCGTAGATCTCCTCGTCCGTGCCGATCTCGGCGAAGCGGCCCAGGTACATCACCGCCACCCGGTCGGAGATGTGCCGGACGATCGACAGGTCGTGCGCGATGACGATGTACGACAGACCGAACTCGTTCTGCAGCCGCTCCATGAGATTGACGACCTGCGCCTGCACCGAGACATCCAGCGCGGAGACCGGCTCGTCCGCGACGATGATCTCCGGGTTCAGCGCCAGCCCCCGAGCGATACCGATGCGCTGCCGCTGCCCGCCGGAGAACTGGTGCGGATACCGGTTGATGTACTCGGGGTTGAGACCGACCACATCGAGCAGTTCCCGCACCTTGCGCCGCCGGTCGCCCTTCGGCGCGACCTCCGGGTGGATCTCGAAGGGCTCGCCGATGATGTCGCCGACCGTCATCCGCGGATTGAGCGAGGTGTACGGGTCCTGGAACACCATCTGGATGTTGCGCCGTACGGCCTTCAGCGCACGGCCCGACAGCCGGGTGATGTCCTCGCCCTTGTACCGGATCTGCCCCGACGTCGGCTGCTCCAGATGCACCAGCATCTTCGCCACGGTGGACTTGCCGCAGCCGGACTCCCCCACAATGCCCAAGGTCTCGCCGCGCCCCAGCTCAAAGGAGACCGTGTCAACCGCCCTGACCGCCCCGACCTGCTTCTTGAGCAGCACCCCGCGGGTCAGCGGATAGAGCTTGGCCAAGTCCCGTACTTCGAGGATCGGCTCAGAAGGCATTCAGCTGGTCCTTCCAGAAGTGACAGGCACTGGCGCGGCCCGGAATCGGCGTGCCGTCGTTCTCCGCGACGGGATACAGCTGCGGGCGGTCCGTACGGCAGAGGTCCCGGGCTCGCGGGCAGCGGGGGTGAAAGGGGCAGCCGGAGGGGATGGCCATGAGATTCGGCGGGAGGCCCTTGATGGCGTAGAGCTCCTGGCCCTTCTGGTCCAGGCGCGGGATGGAGTCCAGCAGACCACGCGTGTACGGATGCGCCGGCCGCTTGTACAACTCGAAGACCGGGGCCGCCTCCACGATCCGCCCCGCGTACATCACCGCGATCTTGTCGGCCACATCCGCGACTACACCCAGATCATGAGTGATCAGGATCAGACCCATGTTGTACTCGCGCTGCAACTCCGCGAGCAGGTCCATCACCTGCGCCTGCACCGTCACATCGAGCGCCGTGGTCGGCTCGTCCGCGATGATCAGATCCGGCTCCAGCGCCAACGCCATCGCGATCATGATGCGCTGCCGCATACCCCCACTGAACTGGTGCGGATAATCATTCACCCGGTTGCGCGCCGCGGGGATCCGTACCCGGTCCATCAGCTCAACGGCCCTGGCCCTGGCCTCTTTACGGGACAGGCCCCGGTGCACCTGGAACATCTCGCCGAGCTGCGCGCCCACCGTGTGCACCGGATTCAGCGCGGACAGCGCGTCCTGGAAGATCATCGCCATCTTGGCGCCGCGAAGGCTCCGGCGCTCCTCAGCGGGCATCGTCAGCAGATCCCGGCCCTGGAAGACGATTTCGCCGCCCGTGACAAAGCCGGGCGGGCTGTCGAGAATGCCCATGATCGCCTGCGCGGTCACCGACTTGCCCGAGCCGGACTCGCCCAGCACGGCCAGGGTTTCGCCCGCGCCGACGCTGTAGGAGACACCGTTCACGGCCTTGACGACACCGTCCCGCATCCGGAATTCGACGTGCAGATCGCGTACGTCCAGCAGCGTGGTCACCTAGGCCCTCCTCAGCGCAGCTTGGGGTCGAGGGCGTCGCGTACGGCGTCGCCGAGCATGATGAACGCCAGCACGGTGATGCTCAGCGCGCCCGCCGGCCACAGCAGCATGTGCGGCGCGTTGCGGATCTGCGGGGCGGCGTTGGAGATGTCGATGCCCCAGGAGACGGTGGGCGGGCGCAGCCCGACACCCAGGAAGGACAGTGTCGCCTCCAGAGCGATGTACGTACCGAGCGCGATCGTCGCCACCACGATCACCGGGGCGATGGCGTTGGGGGCGACATGGCGCACCAGCATCCGGGCGTTGCCGGCGCCGAGGGCCCGGGCGGCCTGGACATAGTCGTTCTGCTTGGCGGTGATCACTGATCCGCGGGCGATGCGCGCGACCTGCGGCCAGCCCAGCAGCACGATGAAGCCGACCACCGGCCACACCGTGCTGCCGGTGACAACGGAGAGGAAGACCAGTCCGCCGAGGACGACGGGGATGCCGAAGAAGATGTCCGCGACCCGGGAGAAGAGGGCGTCCCACCAGCCGCCGAAGAAGCCGGCCAGGCCGCCGATCAGGCTGCCGAGGAGGGCGGCGCCGAGCGTGGCACACACGCCGACGGTGACCGAGGCACGGGCGCCGTACACCGTGCGCGTGTACACGTCGCAGCCCTGGGTGTCGAAGCCGAAGGGGTGCCCGGGCACCGAGCCTTGCTGGGACCGGGCCAGATCGCACTTCAGCGGATCGCGGCTGGCGATCAGCTCGGGCCAGATCGCGATCAGGACCAGAAAGACGATCAGCAGCCCGGAGATGACGAAGACGGGGTTGCGGCGCAGCTCGCGCCAGGCGTCCGACCACAGGCTGCGCGGCCGGGCGGCCGGGCCGTCGGGGACCTGGCCGGTGCCGGGTGCTTGCTCCAGCGTCTGTGCCTCGCTGAGGGCGAGGTCCATGGGGCCACCGGTGCCGGTCGGCGCGATGGCTTCCCGGTCGTAGTGCGCGTCAGGCATAGCGGATCCTCGGGTCCAGCACGGCGTAGAGAAGGTCGACGACGAGGTTCGCCAGCAGGAAGACGATCACCAGGATGGTGACGAAGCCGACGACGGTCGGGGCGTTGTTGCGCAGGATGCCCTGGTAGAGCTGGTAGCCGACGCCGTGGATGTTGAAGATCCGCTCGGTGACGATGGCCCCGCCCATGAGGGCGCCGATGTCCGTACCGATGAAGGTCACCACGGGGATCAGCGAGTTGCGCAGCAGATGACGGGTGATCACCCGGCGCCGGGGCAGGCCTTTCGCGATGGCCGTCCGTACGTAGTCGGCGCGCACGTTCTCCGCGATCGCGGTCCGGGTGAGACGGGTGACGTACGCCAGGGACACCAGCGCCAGCACGACACCGGGCAGGATCAGCTCGTCCAGCCGTGCCTCTGAGGAGACAGACGGACGGACGAGGCCCCACTTGACGCCGAAGACGAACTGCAGCAGATAGCCGGTGACGAAGGTCGGGATGGAGATGACGATCAGGGTGAGGAAGAGCACCGTGGTGTCGACCGTCCGGCCCCGGCGCAGCCCGCCGACCACGCCGAGGACGATGCCCACGATCATCTCGATGACGATGGCGACGATGGTCAGGCGCATGGTGATGGGCCAGGCGTTCGCCAGCAGCTCGGTGACCGGCTGGCCGTTGAAGGCGGTGCCGAAGTCGCCCTGGAAGATCTGCCCCATGTAGTGGAGGTATTGCATCCACAGCGGCTCGTCGAGCAGAAGGTCCTTACGGATCTGCGCCGCGGTGGCGGGGTCGGGGGCGCGGTCGCCGAACAGGGCGGCGACCGGGTCTCCGAGCGCGTACACCATGAAGAAGATCAGGAAGGTGCTGCCGATGAACACCGGGATCATCTGGAGCAGCCGCCGGATCACATAGCGTCCCATGGGGGCTCCGGGGGTCGGGGACGGCGGGTCAGCTGACCTTGATCTCGTTGTAGACGGGCACGCTGAACGGGTTGAGGGTCACGTCGGAGAGGCGGTCCGACCAGCCGGCGCTGCCGTTCTGGTACCACAGCGGGATGGCGGGCATCTGGTCGGCGAGGATCTTCTCGGAGTCCTGGAACGTCGCGATGGCTGCGGAGCTCTTGGTCTCGGCGTTGGCCGCGTCGATGAGCCGGTCGAACTTCTTGTTGCTCCACTTGCCGTCGTTGGACGAGGCGTTGGTGTAGTACAGCGGCTGCAGGAAGTTCTGGATCAGCGGGTAGTCCATCTGCCAGCCGGCGCGGAACGGGCCGGTCATCTTGTGGCTGTGAATCCTGTTGCGGTAGTCCGCGAAGGTGCCGACCGGGCTGACCCTGCACGCCCGGTCGTTACGCAGGGCGTTGTTGATGCTGTTGCAGACGGCGTCCATCCACACCCTGTGGGAACCGGTGTCGACGTTGGAGGTGATCGTCACCGTGCCGCCGGGGAGGCCGCCGCCCTTCTTGATCAGCTTTCTCGCCTCCGCCGGGTTGTATTCGCACGCCGTGTTGCACAGCCCGGCCTTGTAGCCGCCGTCCTTGCCGAGGACCGGGGAGGTCCAGTCGCTGGCGGGGGTACGGGTCTGCTGGAAGATCTGATCGGTGATCTGACGGCGGTTGATCGCCATCGACAGCCCCCGGCGGATCAGCTCCTTGCCCGCGCCCCAGTTCTTGTCGTACGAGGGGAAGGTGAGGGTCTGGATGATGCCGGCGGGCTGGTTGAGGTAGCGGTCGCCGAGGTCGGACTTCACGTTCTTCAACTGGGAGGCGGGGATGTCGTCGACGAGGTCCAGGTTCCCCGCCTGGAGGTCGGTGTAGGCGGTGTTGCTGTCGGTGTAGACCTTCAGATCGACGCCGCCGTTCTGCGCCTTGTCATCGCCCGGGTAACCGTCCCAGGAGCGCAGCTTCATCTGTGAGCCCTTGGTGTACGACTCGATGGCGTACGGGCCATTGCCGATCGGCTTGCGCAGCCAGGCCGCGTGGTCGGTGTAAAACGCCCGGGGCAGCGGGACGAAGGCGGCGTATCCCAGGGTGTCGGGCCAGGTGGAGAACTTCTGGGTGAGCTGGACGGTGAAGGTCCGGTCGTTCTTGACCTCGAGCCCGGACATCGTCTTGGCGCTCGGGCTGCCGGACTCCGGGTGCACCTGGTCGTAGCCCTTGATGGCGGAGAAGAAGGGTGCGTTGCGCTGTTTGTTGGAGAGGAGAGCCCCGTAGTTCCAGGCATCGACGAAGGACCGTGCGGTGACCTTCTCGCCGTTGCTGAAGGTCCAGCCCTTCTTGATCGTGACGGTGAAGTTCTGCGAGTCCTTGGTCTCGATCTTCTCGGCGAGCATGTTCTCGGCCTGGCCGGTCTTCGGGTTGTACCGCTTGAGCCCGCGGAAGACCATGTCGAGGACCTTGCCCCCCTGCACCTCATTGGTGTTGGCGGGCTCGAGGGGGTTCTGTGGGTCGCCCCACGAGGCGCTGAGGATCCCCTCACTGTCACCGCCCCCTCCGCCGCACGCCGTCGTCGTCGCCAGCAGGGCGACGGCCACCGCGCGGGCGGCCCACCTGGCGTGCGTGGCTCCGCGCATGGGGTGCCTCCTCATGAGTGCCGGGTCATCAGTAGACCCAGATAACACCCCGAACCGCCCCATATTGCGTCATATCTTCAGAACAGCCCCCAGAACCGCCCGAACGCGTGACACGGCACGCGGCGGGACGGTTTTCCCGTGCCGGATGCGGGCAGTGCCGCCCGAAAGGAAGCGGAATGCTTCCGCCGGATCGCTTACTCCGCCAGGTGATCGAATTCGCCCGCCTTCACGGCACGGATGAACACGCCGAGCGCGGGGGGATGTGGTGACGACCGTGTCGGGGTCGTCGCTCGCCGTCGTCCCCGAGGAACTGGCCAAAGGCGGAGACGCCCTGCTGCCTGACCAGACACTCCTTGTGGTGGAGGTGACCTCCGAGTCCAACGGCGAGACCGGCCGCGTCGCCAACAAGCGGAAGCGGTACGCGGAGTACGGCGCTCCGATGTACCTGCTGGTGGACCGGCAGGAGCGGAGCTGCACCCTGTTCTCCGAGCCCGGCCGGTTCGGCTACACCCGCGTCGACGGACCACACCCCTTCGGGACCTCGATCACTTTGCCCGAGCCATTCGGCCTGGAGCTGGACACCAGCAATCTGTAGTCACGCTGACCCACCCCTGCCGGGGCGGCTCAGCGGGGAGATCAGCCGGGCACCCGGTGCCGGGCGCGTACGACCGGGCCGGGAAAGCCCAGCGCGGCGTCACGCGTGCTTGGCGCGGGACGCGGTGCGGGCGCGCTCCTTCTGGTCCAGCACGACCTTGCGGATACGGACCGCCTCCGGAGTCACCTCGACGCACTCGTCGTCACGGCAGAACTCCAGGCACTGCTCCAGCGACAGCTTGCGCGGCGGCACAATCGACTCGGCCACATCGGCCGTGGACGACCGCATGTTGGTGAGCTTCTTCTCCTTGGTGATGTTGACGTCCATGTCGTCGGAGCGGGAGTTCTCACCGACGATCATGCCCTCGTACACCTCGGTGCCCGGCTCGACGAACAGCACGCCGCGCTCCTGGAGGTTGGTCATCGCGAAGGCGGTGACGGCGCCGGAGCGGTCGGCGACCAGAGAGCCGTTGTTACGGGTCGTCAGCGTGCCGAACCACGGCTCGTGGCCCTCGTGGATGGAGTGGGCGATGCCCGTACCGCGGGTGTTCGTCAGGAACTCGGTACGGAAGCCGATGAGGCCACGGGACGGGACGACGAACTCCATGCGGACCCAGCCGGAGCCGTGGTTGGACATGTTGTCCATCCGGCCCTTGCGGGTGCCCATGAGCTGTGTGACCGCGCCCATGTGCTCCTCGGGAACGTCGATGGTGATGCGCTCGACCGGCTCGTAGACCTTGCCGTCGACCTCCTTGGTGACCACCTGCGGCTTGCCGACGGTCAGCTCGAAGCCCTCCCGGCGCATGGTCTCGACGAGGATCGCCAGCGCGAGCTCACCACGGCCCTGAACCTCCCAGGCGTCGGGGCGCTCGGTCGGCAGGACGCGCAGCGAGACGTTACCGATCAGCTCGCGGTCCAGGCGGTCCTTGACCAGCCGGGCGGTGACCTTGCGGTCCTTTACGGCGGACTTGTCCGCGCCCTTGCCGGTGGAGCCGCGGCCGACCAGCGGCGAGGTGTTCGTACCGATGGTCATCGAGATCGCCGGCTCGTCGACCGTGATCAGCGGCAGCGCGATCGGGTTCTCCGGGTCGGCCAGGGTCTCGCCGATCATGATGTCCGGGATACCGGCGACCGCGCAGATGTCGCCCGGCCCGGCTTTCTCGGCGGGCTTACGGGTGAGCGCCTCGGTCATCATCAGCTCGGTGATGCGGACGTTCTGGATCGAGCCGTCGCGCTTGATCCAGGCGACGGTCTGCCCCTTCTTCAGCTCGCCCTGCTCGACGCGGAGCAGCGCGATACGGCCGAGGAAGTTGTCGGCGTCCAGGTTGGTCACGTGCGCCTGGAGCGGGGCCGAGTCGTCGTACTCCGGAGCCGGGACGTGCTCGAGGAGGGTGGAGAAGAACGGCTCGAGGCTGTCGCTGTCGGCCGGGACGGTGCCGTCCTCCGGCTGGGTCAGGGAGGCGATGCCGTCACGGGCGCAGGCGTAGACGATCGGGAACTCGATCTGCTCCTCGGTCGCGTCCAGGTCCAGAAACAGGTCGTAGGTCTCGTCGACGACCTCGGCGATCCGGGAGTCCGGGCGGTCGGTCTTGTTGATGCACAGGATGACCGGCATCTTCGCCTGCAGCGCCTTGCGGAGCACAAAGCGGGTCTGCGGCAGCGGGCCCTCGGAGGCGTCCACGAGCAGGACGACCGCGTCCACCATCGACAGGCCGCGCTCAACCTCGCCGCCGAAGTCGGCGTGGCCGGGGGTGTCGATGATGTTGATGGTGACCGGGTCGCCACCGTCCTTGGGGTGGTACTTGACCGCGGTGTTCTTCGCGAGAATGGTGATGCCCTTCTCGCGCTCGAGGTCGCCTGTGTCCATCACGCGGTCGTCCACCTGCTGGTGGGCGGCGAATGCGCCGGCCTGCTTCAGCATGGCGTCGACGAGGGTCGTCTTGCCGTGGTCGACGTGGGCGACGATGGCGACGTTACGAATGTCGTGGCGCGTGGGCATACTGCGCGGCTTCTCCCGGAATCGTGGATGGCTGCGCGCCCGGTCCGGTACGCGCGCTGCCGGGCAGATCATCGCCACGGCCTCACCCCATGGTACGGGGCCGGGCCGTGGCGCAAGCCCGGGACCATGGTCCCGGCCCCGGGGGCCGGTGGGCCCCAACCCGGAATCGCCCACCCGCCCCTGATCAGGGGCGGGTGGGCGGGAGAACTCCCCCGGCGGAATCGCCGGAAGGCCGGCGACTACCGCATGAAGCCGATGTCCTGGTAGCGCGGCGTAGCGAACCCGAACGCACCCACGTTCACCAGATTCGACTTGGCCGCCACCAGCTGCGGCCGCGGGTAGAGCGGAATCGATCCGGCCGCCGCCCAGATCCGGGCATCGGCCCGCCCCACCAGCTCCCGCGACGCCCCGGCGTCCAGCTCGGTGACCGCCTGGTCGAAGAGCTGGTCGATGTAGTCGCTGCCGACCCGGGTGTAGTTCTGCTCGACGATCAGCGAGCCGTCCGACGCCGGCCGCGGCTTGGCGAAGATCGGCCGGCCGTCGGTCGCCGGGTAAGCGCTGCCGGGCCACGAGTAGAGCGCGAGATCGTAGTCGCCCGAGGCGACGTGGTCCTTGAAGTAGCTCTCGTCGTCGACCTTGGTGATCTCAGTGGCGACCCCGATCGACTGCAGCATCTTGGCGATCCGGTCGCCGACCATCCGCAGCTGCTCCGAACCGGGGTCGGACGGCAGCACGAAGCTCAGGGTGAGGGACTTGCCGTTCTTCGTGAGCACCCGGGCCTCCGAGGTCTTGGCCTTGCTGCCGTCGGCGACGTCCGCCCGCTTCGGCTGGTTGGCCCCACTGCCCGGGTGCCAGCCCGCCTCGGCGAGCAGCCCCTGCGCGGCCTGGGTGTCCTGGTCGCCGAGCGCGGCACTGTTGTCCTCGTACCCCGGCTGCCCCACCATCAGCAGATGGCTGCCCTGTGGTTCGGCGGGCAGACGGAGTGGTTTGAGGACGGCCTTGGCGATGGCCTTGCGGTCGATCGCGCGGGCGACGGCGCGCCGCACCCGCTCGTCGGCGAGCGGGCCGGACTCGCCGTTGAGCGCGAGCTGGGTGTACGCGGGCTCGAGGGACTTGCGCACCACGTAGCCGCGCAGCGCGGCTTCCTGCGGTCCGGCGAGCCCCGGTCCCTCGTGCTTGCGGCCGTCCTGCGGCTTGGCCGCCTGGTGGATCTTGTTGACGGTGGGGCGGTCGATCTCGGCGATGTCCAGCTCGCCCGCGGCGAGCGCCGTGGCCCGCCGCTCGCGCGGCACGGCCGTGAAGACGAGCTGGTCGGCCTTGGCGCGGTCGCCCCACCAGCGTCGGTTGCGTACCAGCGTGATGGTCTCGGCGCCGGTGTCGCGGCCCTTGATCTGGAACGGCCCGGCTGTCACCTTCAGCGTCTTGCGGGCGCCGTCATTGAACGCGTCGGCGCTGCCCATGACCTCCAGCGGGTAGAGCGGGCTGAACAGCGACCGCCAGTCGGTGTAGGGCTTGTCGAACGTGATCCGCACCTCCTGCTGACTGGCGCCCTGTTCCACCTTCGCGATCCGGTCATAGCCGGCGTTGCGTGCCGTCCAGTAGGAGTGGTCCTTGCCGCTGAGCGCCCTCGCCTGGGTCAGGAAGTCCGCGACGGTGATGGGCCGCCCGTTGCTCCAGGTCGCGGACTCATTGATCTTGTAGGCCACGACCTGCTTGGGCTCGCGCTCGACGACGTCGGCGGAGTCCAGGTAGTCGGGGTTGCGCTGCGGCCGGCCGCGGTCGTCGAGGGTGAACAGCGTGGGCAGCACGGCAGCCGCGATGCGGTCGCCGGCCGCGTCGGCCCCGGACTGGAAGGTGTTGAGGGTCTCGGGCATGGCGTCGACCGCCCAGCGCACCGTGCCGCTGTCGCGGACCTGGGCGCGCGGGGTGGCCGCGATGTCCGGCGGGACCGCCGCCCCCTCGGACCCGCTCCCGGAATCGCTGCATCCGGCCAGCAGGGGCAGCGGCAGCATCAGGCCCCCCGCGAGCAACGCCAGGCGGCGCATACGGCCAGGCGTACGAGGACGGATACGGGAACGTGTGCGAGCGGTCGTAAGGGAAGCCGCCCCGCCTCGGACGCCGTCGATGGACATGGCTGGTACCTCCGGGCTGCACACGTTCGGCCGCTTTTGCCGCTCATCACACCTATCGCGGACCCACTGAAATCGACCGGTTCCGCTCGGGCACGCCGACACGGCGGCGGACCCCGGCATCCCACCCGTACGCAGCAACCCGCCGCCGGCGCGGCGGGGCGCGCTCGCGGCGACACGAACGAGGCAATCGTGGTAGTTCCCTTCACAAGAGCAGATGTGACGCGCGACACTCTCTTGGTCGTCAGCGTTGCCACCCGGCCTCCTGGCCGCTTTGGCGAGGAGGGCCCACGCGGAGGTGAGGACTCAATGTCCCTGCAGGACGATCTGACAGCCGCTCAGCGCTGTCTCGACGATTTGGGCCGCTCCGTCGGCCGACTGGAGCAGCATGTCGGAGGCGGCCTGGAGATCCGCCGGGTGCGCACCGACGCCGAGCATCTGCGCGACAGCCTCGCACTGCTGCGGGAATCCGCCTCCCAGGGCACACCGCAGCCGGCGCCCGCGCGCCCCGAGCTGGTCACCATCCCCGACACCCCGTACAACAGCGCCCTGTGGGCGGACGCCGAGGACGAGGGACTCGGGGCACGGGACCGGCGCGCACCGTAGCGGGACGCCCTGCTTCGCACGCAGTACCGCGTCCACCCGCCGACCCCACTCCACCACGGAGTCCCCCTTGGCCACTGGCACCGAACCCCGAACGGACACCGACGAACCCAGCGGCGCGCGTGGCGGAGTGCACTCCGCCGCGCGCGCCGCCATCTCCGCCAAGCATCTGCGCACCGATCGCTGGTGGTTGGCGCCCGCCGTCACCGCGGCCGGGCTGCTCGCCTTCATCGTGTACTCGACCTGGCGGGCCTTCGCGAACGAGCACTACTACTCCGCCCCGTATGTCTCGCCGTTCTACTCGCCGTGTCTGGCGGAGAACTGCGCGACGATGCGGGACGGACCCAATATCGAGATCTTCGGCAGCTGGTGGGGCCTGTCCCCCGCCCTGCTGATCCTGATCTTCCCGCTCGGCTTCCGGCTGACCTGCTACTACTACCGCAAGGCGTACTACCGCGGCTTCTGGGCCTCACCCCCGGCCTGCGCCGTCGCCGAGCCGCACCAGACGTACAGCGGCGAGACCCGCTTCCCGCTGATCCTGCAGAACATCCACCGCTACTTCTTCTACGCGGCGCTGCCGGTGGCCGGAATCCTCACCTACGACACCGTGCTCGGCTTCCGCAATGAGCAGTACGAGTGGGGCCATATGGGACTGGGGACGCTGGTGTTCCTGGTCAATATCGTCCTGATCTGGGCGTACACGCTGTCCTGCCACTCCTGCCGGCACATCGTCGGCGGCCGCCTCAGGCACTTCTCCAAGCACCCGGTCCGCTACAAGCTGTGGACCTGGGTGGGACGGCTCAACGAGCGGCACATGCTGCTCGCCTGGGCCTCACTCATCAGCGTCGCGCTCGCCGACTTCTACGTCTATCTGCTCGCGACCGGCGCCTTCGACGACCCGAAGTTCTTCTGAGGGGGATGCGAAAAACCATGACGCAACTGGAACGGCAGGCGTGGGACGTGGTCGTGGTCGGCGCGGGCGGCGCCGGCCTGCGCGCCGCGATCGAGGCCCGCGAGCAGGGCCTGCGCACCGCCGTGATCTGCAAGTCGCTGTTCGGCAAGGCCCATACGGTCATGGCCGAGGGCGGCATCGCGGCCAGCATGGGCAACGTCAACGAGGGCGACAACTGGCAGGTGCACTTCCGCGACACCATGCGCGGCGGCAAGTTCCTCAACCAGTGGCGGATGGCGGAGCTCCACGCCCGCGAGGCCCCGGACCGGGTGTGGGAGCTGGAGACGTGGGGCGCGCTGTTCGACCGTACGGCCGACGGGCGCATCTCGCAGCGGAACTTCGGCGGGCACGAGTACCCGCGGCTGGCCCACGTCGGCGACCGTACGGGCCTGGAGCTGATCCGCACCCTCCAGCAGAAGGTCGTCTCGCTCCAGCAGGAGGACCACCGGGAGTACGGGGACTACGAGGCCCGGCTGAAGGTCTTTCAGGAGTGCACCGTCACCCGGGTCCTCAAGGACGGGGGGCGGGTCTCGGGCGTGTTCACGTACGAGCGCGAGTCGGGGCGCTTCTTCGTCATCGAGGCCCCCGCGATGATCCTCGCCACCGGCGGTATCGGCAAGTCCTTCAAGGTGACCTCCAACTCCTGGGAGTACACCGGCGACGGCCACGCCCTGGCCCTGCTCGCCGGCGCCTCGCTGGTCAACATGGAGTTTGTGCAGTTCCACCCCACCGGGATGGTCTGGCCGCCGTCGGTCAAGGGCATCCTCGTCACCGAGTCCGTACGGGGCGACGGCGGGGTGCTGCGCAACAGCGAGGGCAACCGGTTCATGTTCGATTACATCCCGGATGTCTTCAAGGAGAAGTACGCACAGACCGAGGATGAGGCGGACCGCTGGTACGAGGACCCGGACCACAACCGCCGCCCGCCTGAGCTGCTGCCCCGCGACGAGGTCGCCCGCGCCATCAACTCCGAGGTGAAGGCCGGCCGCGGCTCCCCGCACGGCGGGGTGTACCTGGACGTCTCGACCCGGATGCCCGCCGAGGTCATCCGGCGCCGGCTGCCGTCCATGTACCACCAGTTCAAGGAGCTGGCGGACGTCGACATCACGGCCGAGCCGATGGAGGTCGGTCCGACCTGCCACTATGTGATGGGCGGGGTCGCCGTCGACTCCGACACCGCGGCCGCCGTGGGAGTGCCGGGCCTGTATGCGGCCGGAGAGGTCGCCGGCGGTATGCACGGCTCCAACCGGCTCGGCGGCAACTCGCTGTCCGACCTGCTGGTCTTCGGCCGCCGGGCCGGACTGCACGCCGCGCAGTACTCCGCGAACCTCACGGCGGACGAGCGCCCGGTGGTGCACGACAGCGAGGTGGACGCGGCGTCGGCCGAGGCGCTTCGCCCGTTCAGCGCGGAGGGACCGGACGCCGACCATCCGGATGGCCGCCCGGCCGAGAACCCGTACTCCGTGCACCAGGAGCTGCAGCAGGCGATGAACGACCTCGTCGGCATCATCCGCCGCGAGCCGGAGATGCGGCAGGCCCTGGAGAAGCTGGCGGAGCTGCGGGTACGGGCCCGGCGGGCCGGGGTCGAGGGGCACCGGCAGTTCAACCCCGGCTGGCACCTGGCGCTGGACCTTCGGAACATGCTGCTGGTCAGCGAGTGCGTGGCGCGCTCGGCGCTGGAGCGCACCGAGAGCCGCGGCGGGCACACCCGCGAGGACTGGCCGGCGATGGACCGCACCTGGCGCAGTGTGAATCTGCGGTGTGAGCTGGCCGATCCCACGCGCGGCCTGGCGGCGACCGACCCGGAGCGGGGCCAGATCCGGCTGGTACGGGTCACCACCCCGCCCATCCGCGCCGACCTGCTCGGTCTCTTCGAGAAGGACGAACTGCTCAAGTACCTGACGGACGAGGAGCTGAGCCAGTGAGCTACACAGCCCACTTCAAGGTGTGGCGGGGCGACGCGGACGGCGGCGGTCTGGACGACTTCAAGGTTGAGGTGAACGAAGGCGAGGTCGTCCTCGACATCATTCACCGCCTCCAGGCGACGCAGGCTCCGGACCTGGCGGTTCGCTGGAACTGCAAGGCGGGCAAGTGCGGTTCGTGCAGCGCGGAGATCAACGGCCGCCCCCGGCTGATGTGTATGACCCGCATGTCGGTCTTCGAGCGGGACGAGACGGTCACGGTCACGCCGCTGCGGGCCTTCCCCGTCGTACGGGACCTGGTGACGAATGTGTCCTTCAATTATGCGAAGGCGCGCGAGATCCCGTCCTTCGTACCGCCCTCGGACCTTGGCCCTGGCGAGTACCGGATGCAGCAGGAGGACGTGGGGCGCTCGCAGGAGTTCCGCAAGTGCATCGAGTGCTTCCTGTGCCAGGACACCTGCCATGTGGTGCGCGACCACGAGGAGAACAAGGCGGTGTTCGCCGGCCCGCGCTTCTTGATGCGGATCGCGGAGCTGGACATGCATCCGCTGGACGCGGCCGAGGAGACCGGTCTGGACCGCAAGCGCACGGCCCAGGACGACCACGGCCTGGGCTACTGCAACATCACCAAGTGCTGCACGGAAGTCTGCCCTGAGCACATCAAGATCACCGACAATGCCCTGATCCCGCTCAAGGAGCGGGCAGTGGATCGTAAGTACGATCCACTGGTCTGGCTGGGGACCAAGATCCGACGCCGCGGGCGGTAGCCCCTTCCCGCGCCTCCGGCGCGTGGTTTCCGGCCACTCGCCTCCATTCCGGGGCGGGTGGCCGGGAGGGTTGTGGCGCGGAACGCCGGGGGCAGTCTCAGAACAGGCTGAGCAGGGCCTCCACCGGGTCCGCGGCCGCCGTCTGCCCGTCCGGCAGGGCGAGTTCGAACCAGACCGTCTTGCCATGGGGGGTCCGGCGGCTGCCCCAGCCGGCGCTGAGCATGCCGACCAGTTGCAGGCCGCGGCCGCCCTCGTCGGTGTCGCGGGCCCGGCGGCGGCGCGGCTGTACGAGACCGCCGTCCCAGACCTCGCACACCAGCGTGTGGTCCAGCAGCAGCCGCAGCCGGATCTCGCCGTCTCGTTTGGCCGGCGGCACCCCCACATCGCCGTAGCGCAGGGCGTTGGTGACGAGTTCACTGACCAGCAGCTCGGTGGTGTCCGCCAGTGACTCCAGGCCCCAGGCCGTCAGCTGTTCGCGCGCCAGCTCGCGGGCGCGGGCGACGGACTTCGGCTCCGAGTCGAGGATCCAGTCACCAACCGACTGGGTCGGCAGTCCCTGCACGCGGGCCATGAGCAGGGCGATGTCGTCCTCTCCATGGTGGGTGTCGAGGGTGCCCAGGACGTGGTCGCACACATCCTCCAGGGGCCGTGCCGGGTCCCTGAGGGCCGTACAGAGCGCCTGCAGACCCTCGTCCAGCGGGTGGTCGCGGGACTCGACGAGGCCGTCGGTGTAGAGGGCGAGCAGAGCGCCGTCGGGCAGCTCCACCTCGATCTCCTCGAAGGGCTCGCCGCCCACGCCGAGCGGCATGCCGGTGGGGACCTCCAGCATCAGCGCGGGCTCGCCGGGCTCGACGAGGACGGGCGGCAGATGCCCGGCGTTGGCGAACGTACAGCGCCGGCTGACCGGGTCGTACACGGCGTACACGCAGGTGGCGAGGTAGACCTCGGAGAGGTCGGACGCGCTGCCCCGGTTGCTTCGGGAGGCGCGCGCGGCGGCGTGCGCGCCTCCGTGTGTTCCGGCGGGCGCCCCCAGCCCGCGGGCGATCTCGTCCAGGGCGGCCAGCACCTCGGCGGGCTCCAGGTCGAGCAGCGCGAGGGTCCGTACGGCCGTGCGCAGTTCGCCCATGGCGACGGCAGCGCGCAGCCCTCGGCCCATGACGTCGCCGACGACCAGGGCCGTGCGGTGACCAGGCAGCTGGATGACGTCGAACCAGTCTCCGCCGACCTCGGTCGCGGTGTTTCCGGGGAGGTAGCGGCAGGCGATGTCGAGCCCGGCGGCCTCCGGGTCACCGGGCGGCAGCAGGCTGCGCTGGAGTATCAGGGCACGCTCGTGCTCACGGCGGTAGAGCCGGGCGTTGTCGATGCAGACGGCGGCGCGGGCGGCCAGTTCGGCGGCGAGGGCGATGTCGCGCTCGCCGAACGGCTCACTGCCCTTCGTACGGGAGAACTGGGCCAGCCCGACGACGGTGTCGTGGGCGACCATCGGCACGGCCAGGGTGGACTGCACGACCGCGCCGAAGGGGGCTCCGTCGCCCTCGTCGCCGTCCCGGCCGGTGATGACCTGGGTCTGGGCGGTGCGCAGGGCGTTGGCGCAGGGCGAGTTGAAGGGGTAGCGGTGCACGGCGCCGACGGCGACGGGGGCGGGCTCTTCGCCGTCGGGCCCGCAGCAGGTGGCGATGGCGACGGGGGCGTCGGAGACGGCGCTGGCGAAGGCGACGCGGCGCAGCTCGGCGCTGCCGTCGGCGAGTCCCGCCGGGGTCTCGTCCCCGGCGAGCAGACCCTGGTAGAGGTCCACGGAGGCCAGATCGCAGAACTGCGGTACGACGACATCGAGGAGCTGGCGGGCGGTGGTCTCGGTGTTGAGGGAGTTGCCGATCCGGGCACCGGCGGCGTTGAGCAGCGCGAGATTACGGCGGGCGCTGGCGGCCTCGCGCTCTGCGTTGCGGCGGCTGGTGACGTCGGTGCCGAGCGCGGCCACGCCGATGGGGCGGCCACTGGCGCTGTGCAGCCGGTAGAGGTTGAGCGACCAGCGGCGCCGCTCGGCATGGCCGGGGACGCCGCTCATGAGCTGAATATCCGTCACCGGGTTGCCGGTTTGCAGGACTTGGCGGAGGGCGATTGTGAGCCGTTCGGCCTCGCCGCTGGGGAGGTAGTCGAAGGGGCCACGGCCGCGGTGGGACTCGACACTGCCGCCGAAGACGGTCGCGAAGCGCTCGTTGACGCGCAGCAGCTTCAAGTCCGGGCTGAACAGCATGAAGCCCATGGGAGATTGACCGAAAACAGCCTGCGAGGCGGCGAGGTCGGTTTCGATGCGCCGCAGGGCTCGTACGTCCACGACGATGCACAGGGCGCCGCGCTCGCCGTCATCGGTCTGAGTGGGCATCACATAGACCTCGGCGAGGCCACCCCGCCGGGCGCCGTCGACGGCGCGGAACGGCACCAGGCCGATCCATTCCCGTCCGTCCATGATTTCCGCGATCTTGCGGTGCCCGAGGTCCCGCAGGTCGGACGGGACGAACGTCATGGGATCCTTGCCCACGGCTTCGGCCGCGGGGATGCCCAGCAACTCGGCGGCGCGCTCGCTCCAGTGGTCGATGCGGCCATCGGGGCCCAGCGAGAACGAGGCAACCCGGATGTAGTCATAGAGCGACCCCGGCGGGCTGCTCTGCCACGTCGGGGCAACAGCTCTCTCGTCGGGCGTCTCCGCCCCCGCTGGTATGTCGCTCACGCGCCCGTCCCCTCCAGCTCACCTTGCCCGGGCCGGCCTGCGCCGAGTATCCAGCATCGAGGGCCTTCCGGAACACGGCCTTCACGATCACAGCACGGTCTCAACCGCCTTACCGGTTCCGCGCAGACGGCACCGAGCGACGGCATTCGACCTGATCACAACCATGATCGCCACAACGTTGATCAGCATTCCCCCTCTCTCCTAACCCGGCAAGCCCAGCTCGAACCACACCGTCTTCCCCGCCCGGCTGTGCTGGGTCCCCCAGCGCCGGGACATACGCGCCACCAGCTGCAGGCCTCTGCCCCCCTCGTCGTCCAGCGCCGCACTGCGCGTCAGCGGCAGATCGGGCACCGGGTCGGACACCTCGACACGCAGGACGTCACTCCCGCGGCGTTCGAGACGGACCCCGATGGGACCCCTCGCGTGGCGCAGAGAGTTGGTGACCAGCTCGCTGACGAGCAGTACGGCCATGTCGGCGATGACGTTCAGTCCCCACTCATTGAGGGTCGCGCGCACGACAGCGCGGGCATTGCGTACGGCACCGGGCTCTGCGGGGAAGCTCCACTCGGCAACAAATCCGCCCCGGGACGGGGGCCGGTCGGGGAGGGCGTCGCGGGCCGCGGGGCGGCGGCGGGTGGCAGCGGGAGTCGACTCGTGGGCCCCTGCGGTATCGCTCACGCCGACCACTTCCTGACGAATGGCAGGCCCCGCTGTCCGATTTCGGGGGGATTTTCGGGCGGACTACTGACCACATACCCGATATCAGATCCGTACTATCGCCATATAAGGCGCACTGTGGCACGAAAGGCGTAGGCGATCAGCCGTGCGCGCCGCCCATTCGGAACCGCCGCCCCTGGCCCCAGCCAGACCGCTGTGTGTGCGCCGGTCGACCCGGCAGTCGCGGGCATGGTGATCGGTCCCGGGTCGCACGGACACCGAGGGAATCAGGGGGCGTTCAGTACGCCGGTCAGCCCGGCGGTCGCACACACGCCGGCGGAACCGGCGGCTCCGGGTGCACTGTCAGTCGTCGCGCCGCCTCCGCCACGGCGGGGCGGTCCTGCTCCAGCCAGTCGACCTCGTCGATCCGGTCCGGGGTGAGCCACCGCAGCGCGTCATGCTCCTGGAGCGCCCGCGGCTCGCCGGAGACCAGCCGCACGGTCCACACCTGCAGGACGTACCCCGGCTTCAGCTGCCACTCCCCCGGGATCCGCTCGACCGGCTCCACCTCGACGCCAAGCTCTTCGCGCAGCTCGCGCACGAGACCCTGCTCGGGCGACTCACCGGGTTCGAGTTTGCCGCCGGGCAGCTCCCACCGGCCGGCCAGGGCCGGCGGGGCGCTGCGCCGGGCGGCCAGCAGCCGCCCGGCGTGGAGCACCGCCCCGCCGACCACGATCCGCGTCTGGTCTCCCGTCACGCGGGAAACCCTATGCCCGCCCCGGCGCCTAGTGCCGCGTCACCAGGGTTTGCCCCGCTCGCCGCCCTGGCACGGCCATCTGCTGCGTTGCCCGATCGACC